>NZ_JBXSQI010000002.1:0-195336 GCF_057063565.1 Gilliamella sp. X-57
AGGCACACAGCGCCGATACCGACAGCCAAGACCAACTTAAAGCCAACTTAACTCAGCTAACCCAAAGTGGCATTTTAGCCTATGCGCAAGAAGGCATAGCTCTAACCAGCCCTGAAAATATTCAACTGACAACAGCGAGCAGCCTGACCTTAACCAGCGAACATCAAACCGATATTAACGCTTTAAAAAATGTCACTGTTTCATCGGGCGAGGCGATTGGCTTATTTGCCCAAAAAGCGGGCATGAAGCTGTTTGCCAACCAAGGTGATATTGAAGTGCAAGCCCAAAATGCTAACCTCAATATGGCCGCCAAGCAAGATATTAAAGTGGATAGCGTGGATGGTGAGATAACTATCACAGCGAGCGATGAACTAACGCTAATCTGCGGTGGCTCTTATATCAAAATCAGCAGTGAAGGCATCGAACTTGGCACACAGGATAATATCTATCTTAAATGCAATGTGTTGCAAAAAATGGGGCCGGCAAGCCAATCTAAAACAATTAGATTAAATTCAAGTGAACTGAATGTAAAACGCTGCGCAGAAACGGATTGAAAATGATTACTGAATTAAATAATCAAAATAACTTTAACAAATATCGCTATTTATTAGTTGATAATTTAGTCGTGCTTAATTCAATAAGCCCATTGTCACACGACTCATTAGTAAATTTATTTGGTGAAGAAAAACTATTTGGTGAACAGAAACTCACTCAGGTATTACGTACCGATTTAGATTATGATCCAAGCATATGCCCAACCCTGATTAAACTGGCAGAGCCCAATGAATTTTTAGACAGTCCCATCCTTGATGAAATTGGTAAACAGGCCGAAATCGAATGTTTTTGGTCAAAGCGTTATATTTGCGCTTATATTGTTAGCCCCCTTAAACCATCGATATTGGCAAAGCAGCTGATAACTATAGGTAATAACATCGCTAAAATATTGCAACAGCCTTATTATCCTTTCTTTGAACCGTTTCGTATGCAATTTTTGCACGAAGTTGCTACCAACCAAGACACCGCATGGCTAAAATCGCAATTAGCTCAAATTGAAAACTATTATTATCCGTCTATTTATGCTGGGCCGTTTATTCGTTTCACGGCCGATAGTGAACTGGAAACGCCAGACCGTTGGAGTACTCAGTATTGTCAGCGCTTAAAAAAACTGAGAATGATTCGAACCCTTGTTAAGGCATGGGCAAATAATCGAACGCAATTTGATGAGCAAAAAAATTTACCACTCCATAACCAAGTCATTTTGCAATCAACGCAACTGGTTGAGCAAGCGTATCAATTAGGTTTAACTGAGGCTACCGATATCTTATTTTGGGGATTAAATGGCTTAAGGTACCAAACTGCTTTTACTCAGCATCCTAAAGTACTTGAGCAAATTGTCAAAGCGCAAAAAGCGCCGAGCACATTGTCAAAACAGGTTATTGACGCCCATATTAACCTTGAAAGCCCATCACTTTCTATTAACGAATAACAAATAAGACAAGCATTAAAGAGTGTAAGATGAAGAAAACAGCAAACATCGCCATAGAAAATAAAAATGAAGCTGCCGGTCGTTGCCTTGCCTGTGAACGAACAGGATTACCGGTCTTTTTATTGCGTCAAGCCGTGATAAAAACAAAATTCAATAAAATTGAAAATGTTAACCAGACTTATCAAGAACTGGCGAATTATACTAAAACATTAGATTTTAAACAACGCATGCCAGATGAAGCTTTAGAATATTATGACTATGTGCTTCGCACTTTGCGTAACGGCTATGTTTATGTAATGCAACAACAAGGTGATGATATTGAGAGCCGAATACTCCATGTGTATGAATGCATTGACGGCGTACTACGTTTAAAAAACTTCCTTGAACTAACTAATACCGAGCCAAGACCGATATCAAAAGCGTGTAAAGATGCCTGCCACACCATTCCAGCATCGTTTATTAATCTTAATAATAAGGACTTTACGCAAGCTTGGGTGGCTTATTCTTCACAACCTTGGCCCAAAAAGACCCTCGACGATTACCTAAAAGAACAAAATAGCCAAGTGTTATCGCGTTTTACCAAAATTGATATACAAAAACTCAAAGACTCACCGTCTAAGGCAACGGGCAAACGAGCGGTGCCGTTTAAAGATATTTTTGGTTATAGTCATGAAAATGATGATAATGATAAAAGCAAAGTGCTCGAGTTTCGTTTTGGAGAGCGAGGTCTGGAGAATTTTAAATCGGCCCATCCCTTTACCAGTTTAAAAAGCCAAAGGCAAAAATTTGCCAATCACGCAAACCTTCTATATCAGGGGAATGGACCAATATCTTGTGGCGTAGTATTAGAAGACACCTTCGGTATCGCCGAAGAGCTTAACTCGCAACGGGTATCAGAGCTACATATTTTTTGCAGTGAGGCACCAAAACAAGACAAACCATTATCACCTTTTGATGGTGACGAAGCCAAAGTCTATCAACAGCGTGGTGAACAGATGTATAACCATGTTAATCCTACGTTAAAGCGTTGGTTTAAGTATTATCAAGCTGATATGTTTAAAAAGCGCACGATTTTACAGTTTATAGAAAATTATCGAACTTCAATTGAAGATGCTTACGACACCGAAATTGCACGGTTACAAGAACACTATGACTACCTAAAAGATATTGATGCTGCCTATGACTCAGGTGAAGAATTTTTACGAAAAGTCGAATATGAGATTAAAGAAGCAGAATCAGAAAAGGCAAAAAAAATTGAAAAAATAAACCAACATATTAATCATGGTGAAGTTGAGAAATTTAAAGGTGAATTAGAAACCGAATTTGAAGAAATAACTCGATATTATAAAGAGTGGTCACAAGACTATTTTACTTATGTTCGTTGGTTATTTGGCGATGCAAAATTTATCTCGCAATACAGCAAAATAAAACCGACTTCTTTTAATCAAAATCATTTTTGGCAGAAAGAGTTTGATTTTTCAAACGATACAAGCGCGCTCATTCATATAAAAGAAATTACCCAAATCCTGATTGATTCAACCCATGCAGAAGTGTGCCTTGACGAAGATAACGCCCTATGGGACGAGTTATTAAGTAACCCTGCCAGTATTTTTTATGTAATAGAGCATAAAAATAACCAAGGGATCGATCTTGATGCACCAGCATTTATCGATTTAGACACCGATACACCAGTAAAATGGCGTGATATTATCAACAAATCAATGGGTTTTGCTTCTGCTTATAATACGCATCAAGCGCAAAAGACCCAAAACACGCCAACCGATAAAGAAAAAGAACTGCAAAAGGCAAAAGAGCGTGTTGAGCTAGATATTGAAAAAAAACAGCAAGAGATTAATGCCAAACAAGAGGAGTTAAACAAAAATCGACAATATAACCCACAAGAGCATAGCAGGCTACAAAAAATAAGAGACCAAAAAATTAAAGAGCTCAAGCAATTAAAAGCGTTTTTGGCCTCGATTGACCGCAAACTTGCTGAAATGGCAAATGCCCCCAGTGCTGTGACCCATGTCGACAAAAATCGATACTTGCATCAACTTGCACTCAAAAAATACACCGTATTAAAAACCAATAAACAGCACCAACCGATTAAACCACGTTTAAAACTGCTTGATACGCTATCTTACTTGGGTGATTTTGGTGGGCATCCCGTTGAGTTTTCGATGCAAGTTAGGCAAGATAAAATCCGACAGGTTTATGCACTATTAACCCAATTACAAGGAAGTTTTTTCCGTGAAAATAGTTTAACCAGCCAAGAAGTGGCGTTTTTAGAAAAATTTGATGTCACCGATCCAAAATATGAAGTTGGGTCAAAAAAAACAACAACCAAAAAGCTTAAATTTACGCTTTGCTTTCCCGACGAGGCAAGTAAAGCGCTGGTTGTCAATTTTCTAAAAAATAAAGAGATACTTAACCCTTATGATTTTAAAAACTTTTTAACCAGTAAAATGGCGGATTATGTCACGTTAGTCAACCGTACTACCGTATTACAAGACAAAATTGACAAAGTCAATCAACAAAAATCTAGCAACGACGAAGCGATCAACGAATCGAACGAAAAGAAAAGAGAAGATAAAATCAAAGAGCGCGAGATAAACCGCGAAACCGAAGCGATGAATCAAAGCGAAATGGAAAAAGCGAAAATTGAGGAAAAAATTAAAATTGGCGAACAAGCAAAAGATACCCGTCAAAGTGCAAAAGCTGCTAAACTTAGCTATGGTGCCAATGCAATATCGGGCGTTGTTACCCTGCTAAGTATTTACGATAACCTAAAAGAGTGGAACACCGTTAAAGAAGGCGAAAGCCAAGATAAAAAAATGCGCCAACTGGCGATTGACTTGGGTTCGTTAGCATTATTAAGTGTTGATAGCGTTGCCCTATACCGTGACATCAAATTAAAAATGCAGTTAGTTAAAGCTATGCGATCGCGGGTTGCAACGACATTAGTACCCGAAATCGAAGCTAAACTGACATTAAATACCTTGATTTCTAAAACCGTAGCCAAAGCCTTTGCTGCCATAACTATTTTGGATGCATTAGGTGAGTTAAAAAGTGCCTTTGGTATGTGGAATATGGAGGATAAAAGTTATTTTATGGCTAGAGCTGGTGGAGCTGTATTATTAGGTGCTGGCGCTATATTTTTATTAGCCAGTTCAGGCTTTGTAATAGGATTGGGTGTTATATTATCATTGTGGGGCTTATATTTAATTGCATATAGCAAAAAATACGATAATTTTGCCCCTATCGATCACTGGTTAAACCGTTGTTATTTTGGGGTGCAAAAAGAGTTTGCTTTTTTGGGGTATGATGCTTATCACGAAGAGCAGCACTCATTTGTCGGTTTTGGTCATTCGGTGAATGATTATTTGGTTGCCTTGTCGGGCATTGAAACTTTTATCATCTTTAAAAAACCAAGTTCATTTAGTGGGATGAAGCTATATCACCGCCACCTCTATTTTTATTTAACATACCCAAACTGCGCTACTATTGCCCAAAAGCCGTTACAGGCTTCGGTTAAATTAGTTGGCAAAAATGGGCAAAGCGATGAGGATTTGATTGAATCTCGCTTTAGTATTAGTTCAACAGGGGTAAATAATGGCTCAGTAGAGGCGCATCCCCCAATCCACCTAAACGAAGATAAAGCCAAAGAAACCCTAAAAATCACAGAATATGTGACCCTCGACAAAGGTTATTTTATGGATCACTATGAAGCAAAAACCTTTAAAAACCTCACTCAGGGCAAAGCGGTATGGAAATCTAATTTTACCGATATTGAAAAAATCGAAGTGAAAAAAACCGATCCTAATCAGTCAGATAGCGACCTAACGGTGATAACATGGGTAGCGGGCACCTTTGCTTATGATCTAGTAAATAGCTATCAAATCAATATCAGCCCTAATGCACAAGATGATGACGAAATCCCACTCATCATAAATCGCAGCAGTAACCAATTTCACGATGAATAAATAAAAGGAGAGTCATCATGCCATCAAAATACCGTCCACAAATCTTTGGTTGGTTCGGCGATCTAGATAAAGGTCCACGTTTAGTGCCCCTGCATGATCGTCGCTTAAGCTATGCCAATAATAACTACTGTGCCTTTATTCGTAAGATTCCTTCTGATCAAGCTTTTTATTTATGTATTTACATTATTGCTGTTATTCTTTTATGCTCTGCAGTAGTTCTATTGTCTATATTGACTTATTTATGTAACCCAATTTTAGAAACCCATATATTTTTAGTTGCGTTAAGTGGTGTCATTTTATGCTTTGTTGCTATGTATCTTGTTATTCCAGAAATTTATCAGAATCTATTTTCCCGTCGTGGCAGTCCCATTATATTTAACCGTAAAACGGGTAAAGTCTATGTTAACGAAAGTTATTTTTTTAACTTTAAGTTTTTACGGCATCCGGCGGTATTTTTACAACCGAAAAAACGCCGTATAAAAGAGTATGATTGGGATGATTTGCATGGTGTTGTTATTCATAATATGTCACGTAATGCCCTAACTTCAACCGTACTAATGGTGTGCCAACCGGGAACGCATCAAGTGATTGATCATATTATGTTAGATCCTATTCGAGCCGGCGCTGGTAGTACATTTGTTTGGGGTTGGATTAATAGTTTTATGTTTTTTTGTGATGTTGCCAATATCGATGATGGCGAATATAAATCAGATCAAGAAGCGACATTTAAAGCCCATAGGATTGACGGTCAAGGCTGGCCCGAATGGATGGTTGAAGCGTTTAATGCCACATCATTAGAAGAGTTAGCTGAAATTAAACAACGGCATCATGTAAAACAATAAGGTTCAATGGCTCAGGGCGGGGACGGATCAAAAAGCCTATTTTGATAAGTATGATCGTAATATCGACGTACTGACTAGGCTCCCAATACCCGATTATAGCAAAATTGACGAGCCAGACGAATTTACTTTAACCACATCGGCTAATCATATTACTGATAAAACAATAACCAATAGCGACAAGCCAGTTCAAAATGGGCTTATTATCAATAAATGGATCGCCGGCACGATAGGTGTGCTTAATATTGTAAAATATCAAATTATTATTCAATACAATAACCGTGAAGACGTGCCATTAATCGTGGCTCAAAACAATAAAATTTAAATTAAGGAGCAGAACAATGCCATCACAATATCAACCCCAAATTCTTGGTTGGATAGGCGATTTAGAAAAAGGTGCCAACTATCTTACCGATGCCGATGATCGCTTGCTCTATGCCAATGATAACTACTGTGCTTTTATTCGTAAAACAAAATCTGATCAGGTTTTTTATGTATGTCTTTCAGGTGTAATTTCAATTGGATTAATGTTTATTATTCCTATATTAATATATTTGCTTACATGGATAAAATTGGCTTCTATGCTTATTCTTCCATTGGTGATCATAATTTTATTTATTATTACATTATATTTAATGTTACCAGAATTTTATCAGAATCTTTTTACACGCCGAGGAAGCCCCATTATTTTTAACCGTAAAACGGGTAAAGTGTATATCAATGAAAGTTATTTTTTTAATTTTAAAGTGTTACGTAATCCGCTAACCTTTTTGCACCCTAATAAAAAACGCATAAAAGAATATGACTGGGCCCATTTACAAGGGGTGGTGGTGCATAACTTTTCACGCTCTTCACTCAACACCACCATATTAATGGTGTGCAAACCCCATACCCATAAAACAATCGACCATATATTGCTAGACCCATTACGTGCTGGCATAGGCAGTTATCTGGTTTGGGGGTGGGTCAATAACTTTATGTGTGCTAACAAATTAGCAGGCCTAAACGACGGCAAATACAAATGGGAACAAGAAACCCAATTTAAAGACAACATTATTAAAGGACAAGGCTGGCCCGAATGGATGGTTGAAGCGTTTAATGCCACATCGCAAGCAGAGTTAGCCGAAATCAAACAACGGCATCATGTAAAACAATAAGGTTCAATGGCTCAGGGCGGGGACGGATAAAAAAGCCTATTTTGATAAGTATGATCGTAATATCGACGTACTGACTAGGCGCCCAATACCCGATTATAGCAAAATTGACGAGCCAGACGAATTTACTTTAACCACATCGGCTAATCATATTACTGATAAAACAATAACCAATAGCGACAAGTCAGTTCAAAATGGGCTCATTATCAATAAATGGATCGCCGGCACGATAGGTGTGCTTAATATTGTAAAATATCAAATTATTATTCAATACAATAACCGTGAAGACGTGCCATTAATCGTGACTAAAAACAATAAAATTTAAATTAAGGAGTAAAACAATGCCATCACAATATCAACCCCAAATTTTTGGTTGGATAAGCGATTTAGAAAAAGGAGGTAACTATTTAACGGGTGCGGATCAGCGTCTTCTATATGCCAATGATAACTACTGTGCTTTTATTCGTAAAACAAAATCTGATCAGATTTTTTATTCATTTAGTTGGTTTATATCAATATTTGGTCTTTCTTTTTATATAGGTATTTATTTTTATTTCGTTTTTACTATGACTCCTGCAGTTAATAATGATGAAAAAATTATGGATATTGTATTACTATTGATGAACATCACCTGTTTTTTTGCTTTATATCTTCTGATTCCTGAATTATATCATAACTTATTTACACGCCGAGGAAGCCCCATTATTTTTAACCGTAAAACGGGTAAAGTGTATATCAATGAAAGTTATTTTTTTAATTTTAAAGTGTTACGTAATCCGCTAACCTTTTTGCACCCTAATAAAAAACGCATAAAAGAATATGACTGGGCCCATTTACAAGGGGTGGTGGTGCATAACTTTTCACGCTCTTCACTCAACACCACCATATTAATGGTGTGCAAACCCCATACCCATAAAACAATCGACCATATATTGCTAGACCCATTACGTGCTGGCATAGGCAGTTATCTGGTTTGGGGGTGGGTCAATAACTTTATGTGCGCTAACAAATTAGCGGGCCTAAACGATGGCAAATACAAATGGGAACAAGAAACCCAATTTAAAGACAACATTATTAAAGGACAAGGCTGGCCCGAATGGATGGTTGAAGCGTTTAATGCCACATCGCAAGCAGAGTTAGCCGAAATCAAACAACGTCATCATGTAAAACAATAAGGTTCAATGGTTCAGGGTGGGGACGGACAAAAAGCCTATTTTGATAAGTATGATTGCAACTGTAATGTCATGACAGGACAGGACTGCCTGAGCCTGATTATAGCAAAATTGACGAACCTGACGAATTTACTTTAACCACATCGGCTAATCATTTTACTGATAAAACAAAAAACAATAGCGGCGAGCCAGTTCAAAATGGGCTTATTATCAATAAATGGATAGCTGGCACGATAGGTGTGCTTAATATTGTAAAATATCAAATTATTATTCAATACAATAACCGTGAAGACGTGCCATTAATCGTGACTAAAAACAGTAAAATTTAAAATAAGGAGTAGAACAATGCCATCACAATATCAACCCCAAATTTTTGGTTGGATAAGCGATTTAGAAAAAGGCGGTAACTATTTAACGGGTGCGGATCAGCGTCTTCTATATGCCAATGATAACTACTGTGCTTTTATTCGTAAAACAAAATCTGATCAGATTTTTTATTCATTTATTTTTGTTATATCTATGTGTCTAGGAAGTATAGGTGCTATTGCTGGTATTGATTTATGCATTCTTATTTTTTCAGAATTAAAAGACAAAGAGGATGAGTTTATGCTAATTATTATAGCAATAGGTTCAATATTTTGCATTTTTGCAATGTACTCAATAGTTGTTCCAGGTTTATACCAAAACCTGTTTACACGTCGAGGTAGCCCCATTATTTTTAACCGCAAAACTGGTAAAGTGTATATTAATGAAAGCTACTTTTTTAATTTTAAAGTGTTACGCAATCCGCTAACCTTTTTGCATCCTAATAAAAAACGCATAAAAGAATATGACTGGGCACATTTACAAGGGGTGGTGGTGCATAATTTTTCACGATATTCACTCAATACCACCATATTAATGGTGTGCAAGCCCCATACCCATAAAACAATCGACCATATATTATTAGATCCATTACGTGGTGGCATAGGTAGTTATCTGGTTTGGGGTTGGGTCAATAACTTTATGTGCGCTAACAAATTAGCGGGTCTAAACGACGGCAAATACAAATGGGAACAAGAAACCCAATTTAAAGACAAAATTATTAAAGGACAAGGCTGGCCCGAATGGATGGTTGAAGCGTTTAATGCCACATCATTAGAAGAGTTAGCTGAAATTAAACAACGGCACAGTATAACGGAATAGACCAAAAGCCGTTGCAGTTTGGTAAGAATGGGCAAAGCGGTATGGTAAGCTCCTTTTAACGATATTGAAAAAATCGATTTAGAGCAGTGTTCATATATTTCCCCCCAACGTATTCGGTTTACTATGTAATACTGATACAAATATCTTTATTGATTTTTATCAATTATAAGCTATATGTGATTAAAAATAGCGGCCTGACTAACATTTATGTAATCGTATACATGCTATTAAGTATACCTTTTATCGTTTTTAGTTGATTTAAAGATTGGCTATTCTATTGGCTGATGTTGTATATAAAATGACAATTTTTAATGTGATATCAATCACAATATTAGTATTTAGTTTTTGAATAGTCGTTTTTATTAGTTATATTGAAATTACCTATTAAAAGGTATTGGATTGTTACCGAATTATAGCGGGCAAAACCTAAAGAATAGTTATAACTATTCTTTAGGTTTTTTTGTCTCAAATTTAAAAAATATTTATCTATTTTTAAAATAATGAATAGGGGGAAAAATGAAAATTTCAAAAAAAATAGTATGTAAAATCAAGCCAAAACGAATTGTTTTAATGACTATGCTGGGGTTATGTTATTTACCAAATGCTTTGGCAGCAACTCAAGATGAGTTAGAAGCAAGAATTGCGTTATTAGAGCAAAAATTATTAGCACTTAGTCAAGAGTCTAATGATTTGAAAAAGCAAGTAATAGAGTCTAATAAACAGCTTGCTCAACTAAATAATCATCTTCAACAACAACAAATTGTTATCAATAATCAGAAAAAAGCGCTTAAAAATAGTCAAAAAGCAACAATTACAAAGCAACAGACGCCTGTTAATGCAGTACAAACAAGTAATAATCAACAAATTGTACTTATTAACACACCAAAAGCCGAAACTAGACAAGGTGAAAGCGCTCCAGAAAAGACATCATTTACTTTAGCTGAATTTAAAGACTATATTAAAGATGAAATTGGATTTTCTTATAACGGCTACTTCCGTGGTGGTTGGTCAACTTCAAGTAATGGCAAACCTAAAAATTATGCTGAAGGTGCATTAGGTCGATTTGGTAATGAATATGGCGGTTGGTATGATCTTATCTTTAAGCAAAAAGTCTATGATCAAGAGGGCAGAAGAGTTGATGCCATTGTTATGATTGATGGAAACGTGGCGACCAATAAAGCTGCGGGTTTATTTAATACTCAAGATGATAATCTTATGCAATTTTCAGATATCTATCTAGAAACTAAAGGTTTTGTACCACATTTTCCTGATGCGAAATTATGGGTTGGTAAACACTCTTTACCTTATAATGAAATACAAATGCTTGATTGGAAAACGCAAAAAACGCCAGCAGGCGGGGGAGTTGGTGTTGAAAATCTTAAATTCGGAATTGGTACTCTTGATTTAGCTTTAGTTAGAGCAGATGTAAATGTAAAAAATAAACAAGATGTCATTAAAGATGATGGTAATGGAAATAAAATTACCCAATATAAAAAAGAAGAAGTTGATTTAAACGAACTAGAAATCCGCTATCGCGATATTCCATTATGGAAAGATGCAACGCTTGGTGTGAATGCACGTTATTCAGCGCCAAATAAATCTAAAATCCAAGATAATGTATCTGTTAAAAATGCTTGGCTTGGTAGCTTTGTTTTGCGACAAAATCAGTTTTTTGGTGGATTTAATCAGTTTACATTACAGACAGCAACCAATTCTGTAGCTTCACAGTTAGCTAACATTAATACTAATAATCCAGAGTTTGCCAGTAATTCGGATAATGACTATATTGGAACGCATACTGGCGGTAAAGCTTATCGCTTTGTATCGGAAGGTGAAGCCTATTTAAGTGATGATATTATTGTTGCTCATGCTTTGGCGTTAACTTCGGGCAATGATGTTTATTCTTATGATCTTCATCTTGCTCATACCGATTTTACGAGTTTTAAATCAGCAATAAGACCTGCTTATATATGGGATACTTATAATCAAAGCGGTATTGAACTAGGTTACTTTAGGCAAAAGAATAAAGTCAAAAGTAAAACTTATGTTGAAGAGGGCTACAAAACAACACTTTATCATTCATTCAAAGTTGGAAAAAGTATTTTGTCTTCAAGACCTGATATCCGTTTTTATGTTTCTTATATAGAAGCGTTACAAAATGATATTAGTCAATTTGATTTTAATGGTAAAGATCATCAAATTAGTTTTGGTGTACAAACAGAAGTTTGGTTTTAAGTGCAAATTCATAAATATAATATCTAAACTATATTATAGGTGTAAGGTAATACCACTTACCTTACTTAGTTTAGATGTAAAATGAATACTTTGTTGATGTTTACCTACGTTATTCAGTAAATATTATTAATTAATCCTGTTTACTGAATAACGCTTAGTTAAGATTGGTATATAGACATTCATTAAATTTGGTGGAATATTTTCTTCTTTAGCAAGCTTTAATAATTTTGCAGCCAGTTTTGCTATTGTCAGTGATGGATAACGGGTGGTGACTAATTTAGGGTGTAAATAATGTGAATAATCCCTACGGTAATTAATATCCCATAAAGTGTAAACGATTTCACCCATAAGTTGCTTAATTCTATTTCAAGCTTTAAAACCATTTATTATAAGATCAATATGCGAATTGCCATTTTTTTATGTTATTATGTGATTATTTAAGGGTAATTATTGGTAATATAATGAAAAAACAAAATATTATTGGGCTAATTTCGCTTTTTGCCATTTCGTGTGATGGTTATGCTATAGACAAATATGTGACTGATAATGTTGATATCTATTTGCGACGTGGCCCAGGCTCGCAATATGCGTATTCTAACTCTGCTAAAGCTGGTGAAAAAGTTGTTGAACTTGAAAAAAGTGCGGATGGTAAATATACCCGCATTCAACTTAATAATGGCAATGCTGCTTGGATTGAAACGAGTAAACTAAATGAGCAGCCTAGCTATAAAGAACGCTTTCCTGCGTTAGAAGCAAAACTGGCAGAATACCAAGATAAAATTGATAATGCCGAAGCTAATCAACAAAAATTAGTGAGTGATTATGTCCAAAAATTGCAATCGGCTGAAAAATCAATTGAAACACTACAAAATAGAAATCAAGCTTTAGAACAACAAGTCAAAGAGCAGGGAGCACAAATTGAATCAATGCTAAATCAAGTGGATGATAAACGTCGTGATCTTATTGTAACTTGGTTTACTTATGGTGGTCTTGTTGCGGGCGGTGGTCTTATTTTAGGGCTTATATTGCCAAGAATTATACCTAGCCGACGTAAAAAAGATCGTTGGATGTGATTGTGAGTAAAATCTATCTTGTGGGTGGAAGTGTACGCGATAGATTATTGCATCTGCCCGTTGCTGACCATGACTGGATTGTTGTTGGCGCTACGCCAGACGAGCTTTTGGCGTTAGGGTATCAACAAGTTGGTAAAGACTTCCCAGTATTTTTGCACCCCGACACAAAAGAAGAATACGCATTGGCTCGCACTGAGCGAAAATCAGGTAAAGGTTATACAGGATTTATTTGCGATTTTGGTAAAGAAATCACATTAGAACAAGATCTGATTCGCCGTGATTTAACCATTAACGCCATTGCCATGGATGAAAACGGTAATATCGTCGATCCTTATCATGGTGTTGATGATATCAATCATAAAATCTTGCGCCATGTCTCACCTGCCTTTCGAGAAGATCCACTACGTATATTGCGTGTGGCTCGTTTTGCTGCACGTTTTCACCAATTGGGTTTTACTGTCGCGCCACAAACGCTAGCATTAATGAAACAAATGGTATCAGACGGTGAGGTTAGTTATCTAACACCAGAGCGAGTATGGAAAGAAACAGAAAAGGCATTGTCCACTTCAAATCCTCAAATCTATTTTCAAGTGTTAGAGCAATGTGGAGCTCTTACGTTACTGTTTCCATCATTAGACTTATCAGCCAATATTATTGATGCACTAAAAAAATCTACTTTGTTAACTGACGATTTAACTATCCGCTTCGCTGTTCTGTGTGCACTGTTAGCTAACAAATCAACGGTTGAAGCGTTATGTAGAAAAATTAAAGCGCCAAACAACTACACTAAAATTGCCATCATGGTTCAGCAATATCATAGCGATTTTGAACGAGTGCAGACACTCACCGCTGAGCAAATTGTTACTTTGCTAAATAGTCTTGATGTATGGCGCAATCCTTTACACCTTGACCAATTAATTATCGCAAGCGAAGCGTTTGTCAAAACAACCTCATTTGCACAAGCAAATTACTTGAAAGAAGCTTATAAAATTGCCAATAATGTCAATGTACAACACATTATTGCGGAAGGTTATACGGGAAAACAAATCCATGTTGAGTTACAAAAAAGGAGAATTGAAGCGTTATTAAACTGGATTTGATTGCATCTTAATCAATCATCACTTTTTTTCAAAATATCTTAAAAAAAGGGTTGACGATTTGGCGTAACACAAGCATAATGCGCCTCGCAGTGTTGCTTACGACGTTGCGAATAAATGGCTACGTAGCTCAGCTGGTTAGAGCACATCACTCATAATGATGGGGTCACAGGTTCGAATCCCGTCGTAGCCACCATTAAGATTAGGTAGTACTTTTACCGAAAGTGTTCAGTGCGGGTGTGGCGAAATTGGTAGACGCACCAGATTTAGGTTCTGGCGCCGCAAGGCGTGTGAGTTCAAGTCTCTCCACCCGCACCATTTAATCTTAATATCTATCCTTTATTGGGGTATAGCCAAGCGGTAAGGCAGCGGGTTTTGATCCCGCCACGCCCAGGTTCGAATCCTGGTACCCCAGCCATTCCAATATGCATAATTTTGGTATTTCATCCTTTGATTTGTATCAATGTTTGGTGTATTAATTATTCACTATTTTTATGTGAGCATAATGGAATTGGTGGACGCACTAGATTCAAGGTCTAGCTTAGAAATGTGTGCGAGTTCGAATCTCACAGCTCGTATCAAAAGTGATTTTCACTTTCTATAGTGGGGTATAGCCAAGCGGTAAGGCAGCGGGTTTTGATCCCGCCACGCCCAGGTTCGAATCCTGGTACCCCAGCCATCCAAAACACTCAAACAATGTAATAAAATCAATAATATTTCTAGCTAAATATTTTTCGACGTGATAAAAACGCGGTCTTGAATTAAAACTAGAATATCAATTAGTCTTTACTGAGTAAGATTTGCGAGATGAGCTATGGTTAGCTTACTGTTGTAGTATAAATGATTGATTTTAATTGAAAATGGTAAAAAAAGACCTAAAAAAGTCAATATTCCACCTGAAGCGATTTTAATCAGAAACCCATGGGGCAAACGAGTTGCCCACATGGGATTTATTTTAGCAATGTACAAGCTTATTTATATAAGTTAACAAAAACAGTTTGTGCTGTGCTTGCTGAGTTGGATGATACTTCTTTTACATAATAAAAATGTGCACCATTAGCAATGGCATGTTTTTGTGCTGCAGCGCTAATGTCGGCAGTATTGTTAAATACACCATGGAAGCTAATCATGTTATATGGGGTCATGTGTTTAAACGCTTCACTACTGATTTCGTAGGCATCTTGACCTTCTATTGCAGTTGTTACAATATAATTCCTAACAGGTGCATCTTGTTTGTATAAAGAAACTTCGATATCTTCTGCTTGGTTTTTGATATCAGCAGGCGATATTGAATCGATATAAAACGCATAGGCATTTTTTTCAGCGGCTAATTTACTCGCTGCTTCGGTAATTTCAGAAGTGTTATTGTAATTACCTTTAAATTTAACAATTTCAAATGGTAAATAGTAAAGGGCTTTTGAACGTTCATAAGAAACCACCCCATTATATGTAGTTTCATCTTTCTGTACGGCTATTGGTGCGTTAGATTGATAAATATTGGCATAAACGATAGCGCGATCAGACGAAGTCCCATTAGCCGGGCTTTCCATTGCTGTAATATGATAATATTTAGCACCTGCTTCGTCGGCAGCACGCGAAATATCATCAGCAGCATTATCGGCTTGTAAATAGCTCCCAGTCACCGAGATTTCTTTAAGTGGTACTAAAAGACTGCTTTCTTTAGCTGTTAACGGCTGAGCAGCATAAAGGTTGGCAACAGGTAAAGATAATAATACAGCTAAAGCAATAGATGTTTTGGTAAAACGTTTCATGATTGAGTCCTTCACTTTTTGATTATTAAAATAGAAAATCACTGTTTAACGCTTATTTAATTCGCAGATTAATGGTATTGCTTCGAGATTATTCGAACTTGTGGAGCTCCAGAATGCCTTGTCCTTGTCTACTTGTTAAAAGCGTTAAGACATCATATAGTTGTTTTGGCAGGAATGAATTGTAAAACAACTAACTACCTTTATAAGACGTTCCGTAATAATCCTCAAGAGCTTTTAATCAAATGGCAGATTGTCTAGCACAAATTGCTTAAAATGAAATAAATTGTTAAAAAAAGTGTTAATTTCGTATTGATTGAATCTGTTATCATTTTTTAATTATTTAGTCGATATAATTATTTGCCAATTGTTTCGATAAAACGTTTAAGGATCTGTGCGGTTAATCCCCAAATCACCCAATTATGATACTGATAAAAATAGATGGAATGTTCGGATCTTTTTTGCCAATTTGGTGAACGGTTAGTTATGATATCAAAAGGGAAATCATCGGCAGGTTTATGTCCAACAAACATTGTTGCACACTGTGGTGGATTATGAATAAACCACTCGATAGGCACGGTAAAAATTTGTTCAACTTCGGCATGGTTTAGTTGTAAATCATCCAGTGAGTTGATTGTGCCTACAAATGGATAAATAATCATGCCTAATGTGGCAATGAATTTGGGTAATTGTCCTAAAATTGTTATTTGATTAAGGGCTATACCTAATTCTTCAATGGTTTCACGTTTGGCGGTGTATTCAGGAGTAATATCAGCTAATTCAACTCGCCCTCCAGGGAAACAAATATCTCCCGGTTGCCATTTTAGTTTTTTCGATCTCACTTGGAATAAAAGATGCAATTGATGATCAATATCCACGATAGGCAATAACACAGCCGCTTTATTATCGACAAACTTAGTGCGTTCTTGTTTTTTAATCTGTTTAACTATATTTTCAATTGTGATCATCATTATTCATTTTATTTAGGGTTTAAAATTTTGTTCTATTTACCTTACACTAATAACATGCTAGATTTACCAAAGGCGTTAGTTTAATACGCGTGTTTTACCTAATTGAAGCTATGCAATATTATATCAATAACATTAAAAAAGAACTTGAAGATCTTGCCAATTTAAAACGTGAGCGTGCACTTATTGGAATGCCTGATGAATTTCAACAGGTATTTTTGTTACTTCCTGCTCTTTTTCATTATCATACCCCTGAATTACCAGGATATATGGAAGGGAATATACCTTCAGGTATTGCTTGTTATCAATTATCTGCTGATGCGAATAAACTGCTTAAAAGCAAATTCAATTTTTTAGCAACTAAAAACGAAACTACAGCCATCGCCTCTCCAGCAATATCAGCTTTATATTCGATGGGCAGTACTTGTTCTATTGGGCAATCGGTTCAATCTGATCTTGATATTTGGATATGTATTGAGAACAGTTTAACCGATCAACAAAAAAAAGTCTTACAACAAAAATGTCGTTTAATCGAAAACTGGGCTGCCAATTTGCAAGTCAAATTAACGTTATTTGTGGTCGATGCCGATCGTTTTATTAATAAGCATCATGAGTGTCTAATGGGCGAAAATTGCGGATCTGCGCAGCATATTTTGTTGCTTGAAGAGTTTTACCGTTCAGCAAATTTATTAGCAGGTAAGTTTTTACTGTGGTTTGCGGTACCTTACAATTTCACCGTGAATAACGTCACTTATCCTACTTATGAAAAGTGTGTTAATGCCATGGTTGATCTTAAGTTAATCGAACGAGATCAATGGATTGATTTTGGTCCGCTAACCAGTTTATCGGCTGAAGAGTATTTTGGCGCAAGTTTATGGCAACTTTATAAAAGTATCGATTCACCCTTTAAAGCAGTTCTTAAAACCCTGTTATTAGAAGCGTATTCATGGATTTACCCACAAAATAAACCAGTTGCTTATCAAATGAGAGAACTTATTCAAAACGGTGAAATACATAAAGGTATGTATCTAGATTCGTATTACATGCTGTTAGACAGAATTAGTAAATATCTCATTGAAATTAATGATTTTCAGCGGCTTGAGTTAATCCGTAACTGCTTTTATTTAAAAGTGAATGAAAAACTGTCCATTCCAATACAATCACCGTCATGGCGTCGCACTATTTTGAGTGATTTAGTGAAAGAGTGGGGATGGAATAAGCAACAAATTGCAAAATTAGACGCTTGTCAAACGTGGAAAATAGGGCAAGTACGAGAAATACACGAGATCTTATTGCATACCATGATGACAGGTTATCGAAATTTACTCAATTTTGGTCGTCGTAATAATTTAGATTCATTGATTAGTCCTCAAGATCTGGCGATCTTAACGCGTAAGCTCTATGCCGCTTTTGAAGTATTACCAGGCAAGATCACAACGTTAAAGCTTAATATATCTGATAATTTGCAAGAAGATGCATTAACATTTATTCATGTGTCTGAAGATCGCATCAATCGATCGGGGTGGTATGTTTATAATCAAAAACCCATGATGCAAACAATTATTGGTCATCAATATTTAGAATATAGCAAATACTTAGTAAAACTGGTAGGATGGTGTTATTTTAACGGCTTAATTGCGAATTCTACCGTATTTTATTATCACGACGGCGAAAATCGTAATAACGCAAAAATTAATCAACTGATCGCAGATCTCAAAAATTACTTTCCTATTGACGTGCCAGCAGCAACTGAAGAACAGTTATATGGTCCATGCGAAATCCGTCACTTAGCCATTATTTTAAATATAGAAGACGATCCGACAGTTAACATTGAATTAGATGATGAAGTGGCCAATAGTGTCCTTAATTATGGTAAATACGAACGAAGTTTGGTAGGATCGATTGATCTTCTGTATCGCAATTCATGGAATGAAATTCGCGTACTCCATTTTAGTGGCAAACTATCGGTACTTGAAGCTATTAAGGCATTATTAAATCGCATGCACAAAGATGCAGACTTGCCCAATTCAATCGAAATTTTTTGTTATAGTGAACATTTAAGCGGTGAAATCAAACAGCAAATGAAAAAGCTTATGGATGAATGTATTGATCTACGTTTAACGACGACCGAAAACAACTCAACGCAAGTCAAACCATTAAGAATAGGGGGTTTTTCGTGGTATCTATTTTTTGAGCGATTAGGCGTTTCATGTCATCAATTTGAAAATGCGATCGATTTTTATGGAGCGGTGTCAAATAACAAAGTACAAGGCAGACCGCTGAACATTTTAGACGAAACCAATGAATTACCGACAGAAATTGATAGCATTGCCTATGCAGGGATCATTCAATTCTTTTTTGAAGATACTGAGTCAGGTTTTGATCTTTACATCCTGAATGAACATAACCAAGTCGAAATTTACCGTAACTGCAATGGATCAAAAGACAACATGGTTAAAGATATCAATGAATTTTATGCTTTATCAGACGATCGCTTTACATTTACGACTAGTAGCTCGGTGAATTTTAATCTACCTCAATTTTATCAAATTACTTATAATAGCTGCAACGAACGTGAAATCATTCCGCTCAATTAAAAGATCGAAAACGATCTTATTTGAAAATAATCATGTCAAAAAGTTTCAGGAAAGTATGTGTTTTAGTATAAAAAGAGTAAAAATTTACAATTAATAAGTAAAATAATTAAATTTTTATTAAAATAATGGGAACTTTTTTTTAATTTAAGAATCTAACTGTATGTCAGCGCAAATTTTGGGGGCGATTGACAGTTATTAACATAATAAGGAAAGGCCTTTAATGGGGGAGCAAATAACAGACCAAGTATTAGTTGATCGCGTCCTTAACGGAAATAAAAACGCATTTAATTTGCTTGTGGTTCGTTATCAAAATAAATTGGCTCATTTGGTTTCTCGTTATGTCTTAGCATCTGAAGTCCCCGATGTTGTGCAAGAGACTTTTATTAAGGCCTATCGGTCATTAAGTCTGTTTAAAGGTGAAAGTGTTTTTTACACATGGCTGTATCGAATTGCGGTAAATACGGCAAAAAATTACTTGACCTCTCAAGGACGAAGGCCACCATTATCAGATATTGATGCTAGCGAAGCTGAAAGTTACGAAGGTGCGGATTCATTAAGGGATCTTGATAATCCCGAAAATTTAGCACTTTCAGATGAAGTAAAAAAAACCGTATTTGCAGCGATCGAAGCGCTACCTGATGATTTAAAAACCGCAATTACCTTGCGCGAAATCGACGGTTTAAGTTACGAAGAAATTGCTGAAATTATGGATGTACCCGTTGGAACAGTGCGATCACGTATTTTTAGAGCACGTGATGCGATAGATGAAAAAATTAAACCATTACTCAGTTGATGGCTACAAAATCATTGATAAAGAGTAGTCATAAATTTAAGGTATTTACTATGCAAATAGAACGCAAAGAACAACTTTCATTACTTATGGATGGCGAGTTTACAAACGATCATATTATCGATGAGATATCGCGTGATGAAAGTTTGCAATCATACTGGCATCGTTATCATATTGTAAGAGACACAATGCGCGGTCAGTTGCATAGTAGTTCATTAACTATAGATATCACTAATCAAATCGCACAAGCGATCGCAACCGAAGATTTATACAATCAACTTGCTGATCAACCTGATATTAACACAACCACGCCACCAAAAGCTGAAAATCTAATTTGGATTCACGTTAAAGATTTTTTTGCCAAAGTAAGCCAAGTCGGACTTGCAGCGTGTGTAACGCTTGGCATTATTGCAAGTGTACAATACCATCAAGGTCAAACAGATAATACCAGTACAAGCCCTACACTAAATACCGTACCTGTTGGTGTGAATGTGGCTCCGGTGGGGGGGATTCATCAACAAAACGATCAGCAATTACTTGAAAAACGACAATATGACAAAATCAGATTGCTGGTGCAAGATTATGAATTGCAAAAAAGATTAAATGCTCGCTAATTCGAAATGAAATTACCCAATTATTTCGTTGAACATTTTATAAAACAGAGTAGAAATATTATATTCGCTCTGTTTTTTGCGTTTTTTTCAGTATCCATTTATGCTAACGATACTGAGGATGCCTTAGCGTTATTAAACAAAATGAATCATGCAGTACAAACACAAGATTATCGAATTAATTTCTTGTCGCAAGATAAAAATCAGTATGCAACCACATTCGAATATTACCATTTAGGTGCTACCACAAAGGAAAATATTAACGCCTATTTGCGCTATCTTGAAGGTTCTGATAAGGAGATCATTTTGCATAATGGTGCAACTAGTTACTTTCAACCTGACAGTCCTGCATTTTCTATTACTAGTTCGCGCATTGTTGAGGCTTTTCCTGATGTTATTTATAATAATTTTAACGAACTTAAAAAGATTTATGACTTTATTACATTGGGCAAAGCAAGAACCGCTAATCGCAGCGCGCAATTGGTCAAAATCATCGCTAAAGAACAGGATCGTTATAGCTACGTGATTTGGATTGATGATGACACCTATTTACCGATCAGGATCGACTTATTAGATCAAAATAGCGATATTATCAACCAGACAAAAGTGCTCAACCTTGACAAAAATTTTGACAAAAAAGGTCTGATGAACAACATCAATAGCCGAACGTACCCGATTTTATTATCGATTGAAAAACAAAATAATGCCCTCGACCAATGGCGACTAGCTTGGTTGCCTAAAGGATTTAAAGAAATAGCCGCCTATAATTTAAATTTTTACAGTTCTGACATTGCGACTAAACTATTTTCAGATGGTGTATTTTCGTTTACAGTTAACATCTCGTCTGAACAAGCTAAGCAATCTCACCAAATTATTCAACAAGGTGGGCAGACCATTTATTCAACTAACTTAGGTCACAAAAATATTATCGTCATTGGTAATTTACCACGTAACACGGTTGAACGTATTGCACAAAATATCATCCAGAAATAAGCGCAAACTTCTCGATATCGCTATGCTTAGTTGCGATAAATGTGTAAAATGTTCCTCTTTCTGACTATATAATTATTTGCAATGCTGGTAATAACCAAAAGGCATTTTAGGTAGTTAATTAGATAGTTAACCGTTAATAACCAAGATACTAATTATAATTTATTAATATGAATAAAAATATCCGCAATTTTTCAATCATTGCCCATATTGACCATGGTAAATCAACGCTTTCAGACCGCATAATTCAGATTTGTGGTGGACTGTCAGATCGCGAAATGGAAGCCCAAGTGCTCGACTCAATGGATCTCGAGCGTGAGCGAGGGATCACCATTAAAGCACAAAGCGTCACGCTTGATTATCATGCTAAAAATGGCGAAACCTATCAGCTCAATTTTATCGACACGCCAGGTCATGTTGATTTTTCGTACGAAGTCTCGCGTTCACTAGCTGCTTGTGAAGGGGCATTATTAGTTGTGGATGCAGGGCAAGGCGTTGAAGCGCAAACACTAGCAAATTGCTATACTGCGTTAGATATGGATCTTGAAGTTGTCCCTGTTCTTAACAAAATTGATTTACCCGCTGCCGAACCAGAGCGGGTAGCGGCCGAAATTGAAGACATTGTTGGCATTGATGCAAGCAATGCCGTTCGCTGTTCGGCTAAAACTGGTGTTGGTGTTATTGATGTGCTTGAACAATTAGTTAGCGATATCCCTCCACCAGAAGGTGATTCAACAGCGCCATTACAAGCACTCATTATTGATTCATGGTTTGATAACTACTTAGGTGTTGTCTCATTAATTCGCATAAAAAATGGCGAATTAAACAAAGGCGATAAAATCAAAGTTATGAGCACAGGCATGACTTATAACGTTGATCGACTTGGCATTTTCACGCCTAAACAAGTTGACAAACAATGCCTACATTGCGGTGAAGTGGGCTGGGTTGTTTGTGCTATCAAAGATATATTAGGCGCCCCAGTCGGCGATACTTTAACCTTAGCAAAAGCACCTGCACAAACCCCATTACCGGGATTTAAAAAGGTCAAACCGCAAGTTTATGCTGGGTTATTTCCAACCAGTTCTGACGATTATGAAGCTTTTCGTGACGCCCTTGGCAAATTAAGTTTAAACGATGCTTCGTTGTTTTATGAACCTGAAAATTCTGGCGCTTTAGGTTTTGGATTCCGCTGTGGTTTTCTTGGCTTACTGCATATGGAGATCATCCAAGAACGTTTAGAGCGTGAATACAATCTTGATCTCATTACCACTGCACCAACGGTAGTTTATGAAGTGCTAACCACATCGAACGAAACAATTTATGTTGATAGCCCGGCAAAATTACCTGCAGTGAATAACATTCAGGAGTTACGTGAACCGATTGCCGAATGTAACATATTAGTTCCGCAAACTTATTTGGGTAACGTCATCACACTATGCGTTGAAAAACGCGGTGTACAAACCAACATGGTTTATCATGGTAATCAAGTTGCCTTAACGTACGAAATTCCAATGACTGAAGTTGTATTAGACTTTTTTGATAAACTAAAATCGACTTCGCGTGGGTATGCCTCATTAGATTATAGTTTTAAACGATTCCAAGCTGCTGACATGGTAAGATTGGATGTATTAATTAACGGTGAGCGAGTGGATGCATTAGCCTTAATCACCCATAAAGATAACGCACCCTATCGAGGGCGGGAACTAGTTGAAAAGATGAAAGATCTGATCCCTCGTCAACTATTTGATATCGCCATTCAAGCGGCTATCGGTAATCATGTCATAGCACGATCAACCGTAAAACAGCTACGTAAAAACGTATTGGCCAAATGTTATGGTGGTGACGTAAGTCGTAAAAAGAAACTTTTACAGAAGCAAAAAGAAGGTAAAAAACGCATGAAACAAGTGGGTAATGTTGAATTACCACAAGAAGCGTTTTTAGCGATTTTGCATGTAGGAAAAGATTAACTAATTAAAACAAATCCATAAAAAGATTTATATAAAGAGGAAAAAAAATGGCTGGAACATTTGCCATCATATTAACATTAGCAACTTTCATTACGGGTATCTTCTGGTTTTTAGAAAAGTTCAAATGGAAACCAGCAAGACAGCGCAAGGTTGAAGAAATTCGCACCCAAAGTAATGGCGAAGTAGATGGAAAAATACTTGCCGAAGTTGGTAAACCCAAAGGTTGGGTTGAAAACTTAGCGTCGTTTTTTCCCGTTTTGTTTGTGGTATTTGTTATTCGCTCATTTATATATGAACCGTTTCAAATTCCATCGGGGTCAATGATACAAACACTATTAATCGGTGACTTTATTGCGGTTGAAAAATTTTCGTATGGTATGCGTGATCCTATTACCAACACCGTTATCATTCCAACAGGGCACCCTAAACGTGGTGATGTAGCGGTATTTAAACACCCAACTATTCCCCAAATGGATCTGATTAAGCGCGTTGTCGGTCTGCCCGGCGACAAAATCGTCTATCTGATTAAAGAAAAGCAAATTTTAATCTATCCAGCGTGCCAAACAACGGATAGCAATTGTATAGGGCAACAATCACAGCCACTTGATTTACATTACAGTGAACCCAAAGCAAGTAACTGGAAAGAAGTTCATGAACAGTTCAAATCAAATCCAAGTTTTTATACTTTAGACCAATATGCCGACAAAGGCATTGTTGATTCTAACTCTATTGTGACATTGAATATGAACATTCAACAAGAAACCCTAGGTGACACACAGCACGATATTTTAACAACGCAAGGTTCGCAAGAAGATCCAAGATATTATTATCATCAAGAAGGTCAACCTATAGCGACTTGGGTTGTACCACAAGGTCATTACTTTATGATGGGTGATAACCGCGATAACAGTGGCGACAGTCGATACTTTGGTTTTGTGCCCGAAGGTAATTTTGTTGGTAAAGCAACAGCGATTTGGATCAGTTTTGAAAAGCAGCCCAACGAATGGCCAACTGGAATCCGTTTTAGTCGTATTGGCAGCATACATTAATAACTATAATCATGAAAAAATTTAGTCAAATTCAACAATCAATCGGCTATCAGTTTCAAGATATTTCCCTACTTGAATTAGCACTTACTCATCGAAGTGCTAATAAACTACATAACGAACGTTTAGAGTTTTTAGGGGATTCTATTTTAAGCGTTGTCATTGCCGACGAACTCTATCACCGTTTTGTCAAACAAGACGAAGGTGATTTAAGCCAAATGCGAGCAACGTTAGTTTGCGGGCAAACACTTGCCGAAATTGGTAAAGATTTCAAATTAGGCGATCACCTTATTTTAGGGCAAGGTGAGTTAAAAAGTGGCGGATATCGTCGCGAATCAATTATTTCTGATGCCGTTGAGGCCATTATTGGTGCCATTTACTTAGATAGCAACATCGATACTATTCGTCCGCTAATTTTATCGTGGTATCAAAGTCGCTTAAACCAAATCCAACCAGGCATTAAACAAAAAGATGCCAAAACAAGATTGCAAGAATATTTACAAGGAATTCATCGTCCACGCCCATGTTATTTAATTGTCGAAGTAACTGGTGATAACCACGAACAAGAATTCTTAATTCAATGTAAAATCGACAACGATAGCCACGAATATTTAGGTCGTGGTTTAAGTCGCCGAAAAGCAGAACAAGCAGCTGCACAAGAAGCTCTCAACCAATTAGGTATAAAATGACAGAAACAATACAACATTGTGGATTTGTCGCCATTGTTGGGCGACCAAATGTAGGTAAATCAACACTATTAAACCAATTACTTGGTCAAAAAGTCTCGATTACATCACGCAAGGCACAAACGACTCGTCATCGTATCGTCGGTATTGACACACAGAATAACGACCAAATTATCTATATCGACACACCTGGGCTCCATATTGAAGAAAAAAGAGCCATTAACCGCTTAATGAATCGTGCTGCAAGCAGTTCAATTGGCGATGTGGAGCTAGTGATTTTTGTGGTTGAAGGAACTCATTGGAATGACGATGATGAAATGGTCGCCAACAAACTAAAAGACTGCAAAAGTCCAGTTTTGCTAGTCATTAATAAGATTGATAATGTCAGCGACAAAACACAATTATTACCACATATTCAAGCGATAAGCCAAAAAGTTAACTTTCTAGATGTTGTGCCAATTAGCGCTGAAAAAGGAGAGGGTGTTGAGATTATCAAAGATATCGTCAAAAAACACTTACCTGAAGGCGAACACCATTTTCCTGAAGATTACATTACCGACCGCTCGCAACGCTTTATGGCATCGGAAATCATCCGCGAAAAACTTATGCGTTTTTTAGGCGATGAATTACCTTATTCCGTGACCGTTGAAATTGAACAATTTAAAGTTGACGAACGTAACGGAATGTATCGTATTAATGGATTAATCTTAGTTGAACGCGATGGACAAAAGAAAATGGTCATCGGCAATAAAGGCGAAAAAATCAAAAAAATAGGCATAGAAGCCCGCAAAGATATGCAGTCATTTTTTGACAATAAAGTGCATCTAGAGCTTTGGGTAAAAGTCAAAGCTGGTTGGGCGGATGATGAGCGAGCATTGCGGAGTTTAGGTTATAGTGATGATTAAAGATCTTATTTGATCTTTTGTGATTAATCAGGCATATTTATGCCTGATTTTTTAATTCTATTTTAAAATTTTGTGAAAATTCAATAAAATTAATATGTTGATTGTTTTTTCTGTTTTTCAAAGCTTTTAAATCTAGCCTATGTTTTGTCAGGAACAAAGCAAAAATGGTGCGTTAAAATTGCATCCAAATAGACTTTAAACAAAATATCAAATCCGTGAAAATATCTTATAAGCACTTGGTTTTACTAAAAGACTATTAAATAAAAACTTTAATAAAATAAACATGATAACTGAATGATTTTTGAAAGTTCTTCAGGTCTTTCTACAAAGCTATTTGGGACTTTATTATTGTTGCTATTTATTTCATCAAAAGGTCAAAATCTTTGAAAACCTTCTGCTGCAAAATTATTTCTATCAAAACAGAAATTTTTCAATCCTTTAAACCTTTGCGCAAAGCTTAACAAAATAACCCTTAAAAAATCTTTAAAAAAATTCCTCCAAAAAACTAGCCAAGCTTTTTTTAAACGGTTATACTTTCACCAATTTAAAGTAACAGCTTATTTAGTAAGCAAGAAAATGCATAAAAGGCAAATAAAACAATAATTTACTTGACAGGTGAACCATAATGCATTATCATTTTAAACACCAAACACCAAACACCAGCACTGGCAAACCTATGTCTTGAATTTCGTAAATAATCACATTAGACGAGTTTTTTCTCTCATCTCGTTGATATCCTCGAAGTTATCCTCTAAACAATTATCTAAATTATCTTCAAAAGTTCCGTTGGCATTGTTCTTGTTATTGTCGTCTTCATGGCATTCACAGGCATTGGTCGCCAAAAAAGGAAATCGTAGTGATGCAATAATATTATCGCCATCACCATTTATCAACTTCGTTAGGCCAAATCTGATTTGGGGCGAAGGTGAAAACGCTGGCCCCATTGATATATGGAATCCAAAGAAAGGATTTTTTGTGAAATCAATCAATCCCTCATCATATGCGCTTAATTTTCCGACCACGGGTGCTGATGGATTATATTTTGATTTAGATATAGAGGGCATTGATGCAAGTCAATTGACTTGGGAACCTGTTACGCATGAGGGCATAACTGCCACAGTAAGATGGGAACATATAACAAATGGGTGGGATATGTGGATGGATGGTCCAGAAGATGTGACACGAGTTACCCTAGCAGGTCCTAATCTGCATGATTCGTTGCTAGCAGAGAGTCCATCATACCTAGGTCTAGTTTATAAGCCAAATTTACCGCAGACATTCGAATTAGTGGGTAAAGATAGCGAGGGCAATGGGGTTGTAACATATGGATTTGTATTACAGCAATGGTATCTTGGCCGTGATGTAGACGACAGACCAGATAATATTCCAACCCACGCAGAGTGGTGTGATGGTTTAGGCTATCGACTTCCGAAAGTGAAAGATCTCACTAATGCAGTCTGTCGTAATAACGATCCAGACAACAGTGATTGTTATGGTGCCGTTGGTGCTACGCCGTCATCAGAAGGTAATTATTACCAGCGTCGAATTGGAGCTGGATTCTTCACAGAATGGGGAAAATTGTATTATTACTTCGGAACAACAAGATACAGTAACGATGGCTACCCAGCAAGCGATCCTACTGGTGACAATACGTACTTTGCCGTTGCCCCGTTTGACGGTCAAGTGATGCACACCCCTTTGAATATTGGTTATGAGGGGCTTTGCGTCACGCCTTAGCTTTTGTTTTTTATTCTTAATTTTTAGTCATGGTGCTAATCAAGAATAATCTATCAAAGATCAAAGCTCCTGCGTTATGCGGGGCGCCGAATAGGTTAGAGCCTGCTAGCCTGCACTTTAATGACAGAAAGTCACAAAATGCTCATGACTTTTAACAGCTCTGATTCAGGGTTACCTTCTATTCTTGATTAAAAAGCCGTTAAATCGGCACTAGTGCATCTTGATAATCTTTTTCGTTCTTAGTTGATTTAATTAGTAGCTTTAGCATACCATCAATACATAAGCAAAATTAACTAGTAAATAATTTAGATTAGCTAGCAAAGTACTATTAGCTGTTTGAATGATATATCATATTATATGGTATACTAAGAAATATTTATTTTCTATCTTGTGGAGTTTTAATTGATACATAAAGAAGATGGCGGAAGCGCAGAGATTCGAACTCTGGGAGGGTCGCCCCTCGCCGGTTTTCAAGACCGGTGCTTTCAACCGCTCAGCCACACTTCCGCAATGGCTGTGAATATTAAAGGAGACTTGCTGATTTGTAAATAGCTATTTTAAGATTTTTTATCGTTTGCTTTAAATTTCGTCAAATTTTATGGGAATTAAGCAATCGATGAGGTATTTGCCTGCAAAATTAGTGTTGGATTTTGATTAATTGGGTATAATACAACATAAATTAAATAGCGTACTTTGAAAAATGTTAGAACAGATAGAAACCGATGATAAAGGTTATTTAAAAAATTGGCAGGATTGGAGTGTTGATTTGGTTCCTAAATTGGCAGCCAAAGAGTCCATTGAATTAACCGATGCACATTGGGAAGTGATTTTATTTGTTCGTGATTTTTACTTAGAATATAAAACCTCACCAGCTATACGCGCGTTAGTTAAAGCGATGGAAAAAAAGTTTGGTGCAGAAAAGGGTAATAGTCGTTATTTGTATAAGTTATTTCCCGAAGGCCCAGCTAAACAAGCGACTAAACTTGCTGGCTTACCAAAACCAGTTAAATGTATATAGATAAGGGATAAGACTAAATTCATGAGAAGATGGAAGCTCCCTTTATTGCTATTGGTTATACTAGGTTATCTACAGTATTCTTTATGGTATGGAAAAAATAACGTGTACGACTATCAAGGCAATGTAGAAATGTTAGTCAATTTGCGAGCTGATAACGAGAAGTTAAAGGCTCGTAACGAACAGATGTTTGCTGAAATTGATGATTTACAACGTGGCTATGAAGCAATAGAGGAGCGTGCGCGTAGCCATTTAGGGATGGTTAAATCTAATGAATATTTTTATCGAATTATAATTGATTCGGATACAAAAAAACGATAATGCATAACATAAATAATCTTCATGATATCATCGCTATTGTGCCGGCAGCAGGAATTGGTTGCCGTATGAATAGCCAAACCCCCAAACAATACCTAGAAATTGGTTCAAAGACGATTTTAGAACATACACTGAATAAATTATTAACGCACCCTCAAATTGCGAAAGTTATTGTTGTAATCAGCCCGGAAGATAACTTATTTAATACCCTTTCGATCGCCTTACACGATAAGATTAAAGTTACTTTAGGTGGCAAAACTCGCGCTGATTCTGTGTTAGCCGGATTACAACTGTTAAATGATCAGCAGTGGGCTTTAGTTCATGATGCAGCAAGGCCTTGTGTTGATCATGATGATATTACGCGCCTAATTGAAATGGTAACAAATAAAAAACAAGGTGGCATATTAGCCACCCGTATTAGTGATACGATAAAACGAGCGTATCAAAATAATGACACTGTTATTGATTATACTGAAGATCGAACTTATTTATGGGGCGCAGCAACGCCTCAACTATTTAATGCCGGTGAATTAAAATCATGTTTGCAACAAGCTTTAAATCATCATGTTGCCATTACAGATGAAGCTTCAGCGATTGAATATTGTGGCGGGCATCCTTTATTGATTGAATGCCGCCGAGATAATATAAAAATAACGCGTCCTGAAGATTTAGCATTGGCTACTTTTTATTTGACTAAGCAGATTCCAAATAGGTGAAAATATGAGAATAGGCCATGGATTTGATGTTCATAAGTTTGGTGGTGAGGGTCCAATAACTCTTGCTGGCGTAAAAATTCCTTACCAATATGGTCTTGTTGCGCATTCTGATGGAGATGTCGTATTACATGCAATAACCGATGCCTTAATTGGTGCATTGGCATTAGGTGATATTGGTAAGCTATTTCCAGACACTGATCCTAAATATAAAGGCATAGATAGCCGTATATTATTGATAGAAGTATACAGCCTAGTTCAAGCTAAAGGTTATGAACTTGTGAATCTGGATACTACTATCATCGCACAAGAACCCAAAATGCGGCCTCATGTAGATCAAATGCGGGTTAATATCGCTGAAGATCTAAAAGTGCATTTTGATCAAATTAGTGTAAAAGCGACAACGACTGAGCAATTAGGCTTTACAGGACGTAAAGAGGGCATCGCGTGCCAAACGGTTGTTTTATTAACCAAAAAGTCCAAAGCAGATTAAATTTAAATATAGGCAATACAAGTGTTAGCAAAACTTAATTATTTATATGGAAAACCAACCACGACAGGACAGTATAAACAGCAACATGAAGATTTTATGGTTACAGAAGATCTTGGTTTTGAGTTGACTGGCGATGGTGAACATGTTTTAGTTTTTTTGCAAAAACGTGATTGTAATACTATTTTTGTGGCTGAGCAGTTAGCTAAATATGTTGGTATTTCAGCCAAGCTTGTGAGTTATGCTGGATTAAAAGATCGTCAAGCGATAACTACGCAGTGGTTTAGCTTACATATGCCTGGTCAGCAAACGCCTGATTTTGCGGCATTTGATTTAGCTGGTTGCCAGATACTAAAAGTCACTCGGCATAATAAGAAATTAAAAATAGGTGCATTAAAGGGTAATTATTTTAAAATTAGATTAAGAAATTTAAATACCCAATCTGAAATCGAATCTAAATTAGTCTTAATCGAACAACATGGCGTGCCTAATTATTTTGGTGAGCAGCGTTTTGGTCGAGATGAAAATAATATTACCCAAGCCATAAAATGGGCTAGTGGCGAGATTTCGGTTAAAGATCGTAAAAAGCGTAGCTTTTATCTTTCTGCTGCACGTAGTGCGATTTTTAATGATATTGTCAGCCAACGAATAGCTCAAAATTTACATCAAATTGTGTTAGATGGCGATATATTACAACTAGCACAGCGTGGTAGCTGGTTTGTTGCACAAGAAGATGAACTCGATTTATTACAGCAACGACTTGAAAATGGTGAAATTAATATTACCGCACCAATGGTGGGTGATTCACCACTCGGAACACGCTTTAAAGCATTTGATTTTGAACAAAAATGTTTAGAAAGTTGGTCTGAATTTAATAATCTATTCAAAAAAGAACGTGTCGAAACAGCAAGACGGTCAATATTATTACGAGCAGATGAGCTTAATTGGCAATGGTTGGATGATAGCACTCTTGAGATCGATTTTTATTTGCCATCAGGTTGTTATGCAACAAGTGTGATACGTGAATTAATAATGGAAAATGAGTAGCCCAAATGCAAAATCTAAAAATGCAATCCCTAATTAAATTCTTGCGTCAGCAAGGAATAAAAGACGAGTATGTTTTAGATGCTATCGCTTCAATTCCACGGGAGCATTTTGTTGATGAAGCCCTTTCGCATCAAGCTTATGATGATCGTCCACTTCCAATAGGCAATGGTCAAACTATTTCTCAACCCTATATTGTAGCGAAGATGACGGAACTATTAAAATTAGAGCCTAATTCTAAAGTGCTTGAAATTGGGACTGGCTCTGGGTATCAAACCGCTGTTTTGGCAAAGTTAGTTGAGCATGTTTGTTCAGTGGAAAGAATTAAAAGCCTACAGTGGAATACGAAACGTCGTTTAAAGCAACTTGATATTCACAACATTTCAACGCGTCATGGTGATGGCTGGTTAGGTTGGCCTGAACGAGGGCCCTTTGATGGCATCATCGTTACCGCAGCTGCATCCGAAGTGCCACAAAGCTTGTTAGAACAACTGGCAGATAAAGGACGATTAGTTATTCCTGTTGGTAAAAATACACAGGCTCTACAATTAATTGAGCGTGATGGCAATAACTTTGTAGCCAAAAATATGGGCAAGGTGATATTTGTACCTTTGGTTAAAGGCGATATAGAATAATTGCTGTTGATGTCAAATAAAAAATAGAAAATAAAATACTTATTTTCTATTTTTATACTAAAACATAGTGTTTTCTGAAACTTTTTGACAAAATCTGGTATATTTATTCTTCTTGTTCAGAACGTTTCCATTCACAAATCCCATAAATAGCATTAAACAGATAAATTAAGTACTGTGTTGCGATAATGATATTGTCGGTATAGATATTTAAACCAATCACCAATACGTTTAATATGACCCATAAATACCAGTTGAAATAGTATCTCAACATTAATAATAACTGAGCAACAACGCCTAATCCAAAAATGAAACAGTTAGCCATGAGCTGGTAGCTTGTATTGGTTGCACCTATTTCATTGGTTAAATAAATATTGAAAAAAGCAGCAACAATCAAAAAAATGAGTGCATATAAAAATGCAGTTTCATTAAGTGAACGGACTTTAACATTTTTATAGTTATCAAGATTTTTTTGCCAAGTGAATAAACCGTAGATGTGTGAACAAAAATAGTAAACAGGCGGTAGTCCTGCACCAATATTGCCTCCAAGAACATTAGCACAACATTCTGCAACTACGGCAAACATACCTAATACATTGCCCATATTTTTACGTTTTGCTAATAAAATGACACAGAGTAGGCCACAAAAAGCGCCTATGTAAGAAGCCGTATAGCGTAAATTAAATTGAGTAAATGGATCGGTGTATAAGAATGCTAACGTGACACATAATATACAAAAAAATGGATAAAATTTATTGCGTCCGATTGAAATGGTAAGATCGTTTAATTTATTCATAATTTATTACTCTTCATCGTTGATAAGTTGATTAACTAGTTCAATACAGCGTAAATAACGCACTTCGTAATCAGGAGAATCTATTTGTATATAGTTAATGTTGTTTTTTTCTAATAATGTTATCAATAACTGTTGAAAATCTTTGCGCTGTTTGGGACTGCCTAAATGGCGTAAACCATCGGCAACCCATGGTGTGTTATTACCTAACAAAATAACCAAATCAAAACGATAATTATTGATCATCGCCTGTAAAAAAGGATGTTCTTTACCCTCGTATTTTTTACAAAAAGCTTGAGTTGTGACAAAATCAGTATCAATAAACGAAACTTTATTGGCATGTTTTATCGCAAAATCAATATATTGAGCATGTCCTAGTGCAATTTTGTCATAGTCGGCATATTGTAAGGCGCGCTCATCACCGCCTAAGTGTGAAAATACATAATCGCGTCCATACTCCCACGCACTAGTAGTATTAAATACGTTCGCTAGTTTATTTACTAACGTCGATTTACCACTGGACTCGCCACCTAAAATGGCGACAGTTCTGACAAAAAATGGTCTAACTTCAGTTGGAATGTACTGCCAGTTTTTCAGTGGTGCTTGGCGAATTTGAGTGCCACTGACTTGCATAAATTGTCGTTTTGGATCAATGAGCATTGTGTCTAAATCAAATAAATCTTTATACATCTTAACGTCTTGTGGTTCACTTGAGTAAACGCAATCTGGCTTGATGCCTTTTTCTTGAAACAGTTTTTTAACTCGTTCACTCCACTCATGCCACCCATTAGGATAAGTAGGAATGCCGTCTTCTTCTAATAATTCAATATGGATATTTTTTTGATATTTAAAGGTTTGCAGTAGCCAGCGAATTCTATCATTGATCGTGGGCTGGCGAGACATTGCACTTTGTTCAAATAATGCCATATCACGAATGGTATCGGAACAAAGCACGACATACAGTTCATCAACTTGGCTAATTGCGCGCTGAATAAGATAGATATGTCCAGTATGTAAAGGATAAAATTTGCCAAAAATGATGCCTACTTTCTTATTTTTGGTGGATTCTTCGATTTGTAAATATTGGTGGAGCGATTGTAATTTTTGTGCGCTAGGGTTTTTAATTTTATCATTAATGAGCTGACTTAAGTAACCCTTAGTCATTTGGCAAGCATCGGCAACTGTTTGCAATGATATATTTTTCCGTTTTATTGCTTTTTTTAGATAACTGAAGCTATTCATAATAGTCTCCTTATTTTGGTGTTTTTTATTTTAAACAAAATATAAACCATTTTAATCTATTGTTCAATATGCTAAACATAAAATAATTTATTTTTATTTAGCTTTATTAAAATTTATAGCAATTAAGCTGAAAATAGTGAATACTCTTTTACCATTAATGATTTTAGGTAGTGGCTGTTTGTTGTTTGCTTATAACCTAAATATATTCCAATAATTAACTTTCTAATTCGATTGAAAAGAAAATATGAAAATTCAAAAATTAGCTTTTTTTATTGCATTTACCTCTAGTAGTGTCTTAGCAAACAATAATGTCACACTCAATAAAGTAACGCTTTTTTTACAAGGAGCTGAATTGCAGGGGCAATCAACGGTATTACTAAGTAAAGGGGAAAGTGAAATTTTATTGACTGGCATTGCCGATGGTGTCAAAGCAAATTCAATTAATGTAGGATTTGGTAATGATGCTAACGTGAAAGTATTATCAACGTCATTAAATGATAACTATGTTGGCGATAATAAACCAAGCGCAGATATTAAACCTTTACTTGACGAGTTAAAGCAATTACAAGAAAAACATGATACCGTCGAAATACAATTAAAAGCCGTATCTGAACAAGTTACCCTTTTACAGGGGAATCGCTTAGATTTGTTAGTTAAAAATTTAAATAACGATTTAGACGGAATGAAAAATGCGTTGGAATTTGTTAAAACAAATTTAGTGACGGTCTTAAATGAACAAAACAAACTACAGAAAGAAGTCGATCAGATTGATGCACAAATCGCACAATGCCAAGATAAGATTGATAAACAAAAAGCGTTGACCAAGCCTTTGACCAATGCAATTACCGTAAAAGTTTATTCTGATAAAGATATTAGCTTGCCAGTAACTTTATCGTACGTCACCAATAAAGCTGGTTGGGCGCCTGTTTATGATGTGCGCGTTGCGGATATCAATTCTCCATTACAACTCACTTATAAAGCAGACATTTATCAAAATAGTGGTTTAGATTGGCAAAATGTGGATTTTAGTTTATCGACATCTAATCCTAGTGATGGAATAACTGCCCCTGATTTAATGCCTTGGTATATCGATTTGTATACCACAAAAGGTGGATTCTTTTTTTCTAAGAGCGAAAAAGATTATGATGAAATAAGTGCAAAAGCGTCAAGATCAGTGCGTCCTGATGATAATGTATTAACTAAAACGTTAGGTATCAATACCCGCTTTGAGGTCAAATTGCCTTATACCATTAAATCCAATAGCCACAGTAATATTCTTACTTTACAAAACAAAGAAGTGGAAGCGAAATATCATTATATTGCTATTCCTAAATTAGATAGCAGTGTGTACTTACAAGCGCAAATTGCTGATTGGGATAAACTTAACCTTTTGCCAGGAAAGTCTACGGTATTTTTTAACGGTAATTATATTGGCGAAAGTTTTATTACTACTAAAGATATAAAAGAAACACTAGATATCTCTTTAGGAAAAGATAACAATATTTTTATTTCACGTAATCGTAATATTAATGAAACATCAAAACCTTCGTTATTTGGCAATGATATTTCACAAAAATATGCCTATACCATTGATGTAAAAAATGCCAAATCGCTACCCATTGATATTGTTGTTTATGATCAGCTACCAAATATTATCAATAAGGCAGTAGTACTTGATGAGGCTAAATATGATAGTGCAAACTATAATAAAGAAACCGGTCAATTAATGTGGCAGTTTAAGTTGAATCCAAATGAAAATAAAAATCTTAGTTTAAGCTTTAAACTGACTTATCCAAAAGATAAAGTTAACGATATAATTGGATTATAAATGAGTGAATCACAGAAAATACAGTATGTTAAACGAATGGTTAAACCAATTTAAACAAGACAATCAAATTAGTTTGCTGGATATTCATTTGGCAGTATTTTTAACGAATAAAGCAAAGCTAAATGATGATATTACGATCAAACGATTCAGTTTTTTAGTGATAACGCTAAGTAAAGAAGTAAGATCTGGTCATGTTTGCTTGGATCTTAGTTACCTAAACCAACCTACGATTGAACCGCAGCTTTGGTTAGCCTTAGGCTCGCCAAACGAGCAAGATTGGATAAACGCACTTAAACAAGCACAAAATAGTCAAATTGTGAGTGATGGAACAAATTTATCTCCGCTTATCTTTATTGAAAATAAACTCTATTTTCAAAGAATGTGGATGGATGAAAAAAATGTTGCTCAATATTTCAATCACACAATCCTTAATAAAAAATCAAATTGCGATGCTGATTTAAATACTATACTTAATCAGCTTTTTACCGATAATCACGCTGAAATTGATTGGCAAAAAGTGGCGGTTGCTGCGGCATTAACGCGTAAAGTCGCGATTATTTCGGGCGGACCTGGTACAGGTAAAACAACCACTGTCGCTAAAATTTTAGCTGGAATTTTGTTAACTGCGCCGAATGCGCGAATTATTACGGCGGCCCCGACAGGGAAAGCGGCATCAAGATTAACCGAATCATTGAGTCGCACAATTGAACAACTCGCTTTTGTATCACTCAATATAAAAGCAGAAGCGATCACTTTACACCGTTTATTAGGTGCAAAAGCAGATAATCGTTCATTCAAGCATGATAAAAATAACCCGTTGCATGTTGATGTGTTAGTCATTGATGAAGCCTCAATGGTGGATTTAAATATGATGGCAAGAGTCATTGAAGCCTTACCCACGTCTGCGCGTTTAATTTTGTTGGGAGATAAAGATCAGCTCTCATCGGTCGAAGCTGGTGCGGTATTTGGTGATCTGTGTACCTTTATTACGCATGGTTATAGTGAGCCACGAGCAAAAGAGCTAAGTCAATTAACGGGTTATGTTGTGCCTGCTTGCGAGCAAACAGCGACAATCACTGACAGTATTTGCTTATTACAAAAAAGCTATCGTTTTAACAAATCGTCTGGTATTGGATTGTTGGCTAATGCAGTTAAAGAGGGGCGCTCAACTGTCGTTAAAAAATTATTAAACGATGAGTCATTAAGTGATATCCAATATCATGCACTTTCATCCCAACAAGCTTATGAAGATGTTTTACATGATAGTATTAATCACTATAAACATTATTTAAATGTCATTAAGCAATATGGAACTAATGATATTGCGGCAGTTTTAGCTAAATTTGCCGAATATCGCTTACTTTGTGCCGTAAGAGAAGGATATTTTGGTGTAGAGGGTTTAAACAAGCAAATTGAGTTGCTATTAGCCAAAAATAAATTGATTCACTTAAAAAGCAAAGAAACTTGGTACGTTGGTCGGCCAATTATGATTTTACGCAATAGTGCTTCACTAGGGCTGTATAATGGTGATATTGGCATTACATTAATGGCCGAAAAGGATAGCGCAAAATTACGTGTATATTTCCCGTTTGCTGATGGATCTATTAAAGGATTTTCGCCATTTCGATTACCTGAGCATGAAACAGCTTACGCTATGACAATCCATAAATCGCAAGGTTCAGAATTCGATGATGTGAATATTATCTTACCGACTGATTATTCGCCGTTGCTTAACCGTTCTTTGCTTTATACAGCAATTACACGCGCTAAAAAAGCCGTTTCAATTTATGCGACTGAAGCAATCTTGTCACAAGCAATTAAATCACAAACACAAAGGCATAGTGGTTTAGTTAGTTTATTGCAGAACAATGGTTGAGTTGATTTTCTAAATGCGCTAATACAGATAATTCTTTATAAAATGATGGATAAATCAAGGAAGAAACACTAAAACAGGGCGATAAGCCCTGTAATAATTAACTTAATGAATAATCTTAGCTAAAAAGTCTTTAGCTCGATCTGATTGTGGATTAGTAAAGAACTGCTCTTTTGACGTATCTTCAATAATTTCACCTGCATCCATAAAGATAACCCGATGTGCAACTTTACGTGCAAAGCCCATTTCGTGCGTAACAACCATCATGGTCATTCCTTCATAAGCAAGCTCAACCATCACATCTAATACTTCATTCACCATTTCAGGATCAAGTGCTGAGGTTGGTTCGTCAAACAACATTACAATCGGATCCATACATAGCGCACGAGCAATGGCAACACGTTGTTGTTGACCGCCAGAAAGCTGTGCAGGGTATTTATCTGCATGAGCAAGTAAACCAACGCGCTCTAACAAGTTAAGCGCTTTTTCGCGAGCTTCTTCATCGGCTCGACCTAACACTTTAATTTGTGCAAGGGTGAGATTTTTTAAAATAGTTAAATGTGGGAATAGTTCAAAATGTTGAAATACCATACCCACTTTAGAGCGTAACTTTGCTAAGTTAGTCGCTTTACTTGTAACTTCAGTTCCATCAATAATAATTTTGCCTTTTTGTACAGGCTCTAAACAATTTACTGTTTTTATCAAAGTTGATTTACCTGAACCTGAAGGACCACAAACCACCACAACTTCGCCTTTACCGACTCGAGTTGTGCAGTTTTTTAATACTTGAAATTGTCCATACCATTTTGATATATTTTCTAAGGAGATCATCGACTTATCCCTTTCTTGAAATAATTAACTAAACATGAAGCAGTGAAACAAATTATAAAATAACTTGCAGCTGCAAAAATAATCATAGAATACTTGACGGTACCACCTTGTGTATTACCGATTTGCGACACACTTGCGCCAAATAGATCAATTAAGCTCATGACATAAACCAAAGAGGTATCTTGAAATAAGATAATACCTTGTGTCAATAACAATGGCACCATAGATCTAAAGGCTTGAGGTAAAATAATCAAACGCATTGCTTGGCTTTTGGTCATACCTAATGCATAAGCTGCATGATATTGACCTTTAGCAACAGCATTGATACCCGCACGAATGATTTCAGAATAATACGCAGCTTCGAACAGCGCAAAAGCAATCATCGCTGATGCAATACGCACATCTGCATATGGTGGCAAGTTAAACAGGTATTTAATGACCTGAGGAAGTGCTAAATAGAACCATAACAACACTAATAATAGTGGAATGGAGCGGAATAAATTGACATAGCATTTAGAAAAAACGTTAAGTACCTTATTATTTGATAAACGCATTAATGCCAGTACTGTTCCCCAAATAATACCGAAAACCACAGCTGTAAGGGTGATTTTAGTTGTTAACCATAATCCACTTAATAATAAGTGATAATTATCTAATACTAGTGAAGGTATATCGGCAATCCAATGAAATAACTGCATTTTATCCTCCGTGATTCATATTAGGTAAACGAGTATGTTTTTCGACAATTCGCATGACAGTAATTACCACATAGTTAATCAGCATAAAGGCAATCGTGACACCGCATAATATTTCGATAATGCTATTGGTTGACTCATTAATGCGATCAATTTCACCAATTAAATCAATTAATCCTATCGTTGAAGCAACCGATGAATTTTTAATAATATTGGTCATTTCTGACGTTAATGGCGGAATAATACGTCGATAAGCATTTGGTAATAATACGTACATATAAGCTTGTCGATTAGTTAAACCAAGTGCAATAGCAGCATATCGTTGACCTTTAGGTAAAGTTTGAATACCTGTTCTTACTTGTTCTGCTATACGCGCAGATGTAAATAGCCCTAACGCAATAGCGGCAGTGATAAATGCGCTTATATTCGGTGATAAGTCAGATGTAAACCAAGTTCGTACACTACCACTTAATATTACTGGTAGTATCATATACCACAAAAACATTTGCACCAGTAATGGAATATTACGAAATAGCTGAATATAACTTGCCGCAAAGTTATTTAGAAACTGATTTTCTAAAGTTCTACATATCCCTACCAGTGACCCCAGCACAAAGGCGATGATCCAAGCAGTCACAGCTAATGAAACTGTCACAACAATGCCATCTAATAGCCAATTTAAGTAAACTCCATCACCATAAGGTGTGGATTGAAAAAATAGCATCCAATTAAAGCTCATAATGGAGTCTAAAAAACTCCTCAATAAAGCTGTAATAGGTTCAAAAGAGAGTGTCCAATTAAAACTCATAATATATTTAATTCACTAAATTAGATCATGTACTAAATGTAATTCATTTAGTACATTGGATTAGAAAGATAAGAAAAGTATTAATCTAATGCTTTATCATTAGGATTGGCAAATAGCTCAACCATTTTTGGCGAAATTTCAAGACTCATATTTGCGCCTTTTGGCGGAACAGGTTGAGTAAACCATTTGTTATAGGATTCTAAAGCCTTTCCTGATTTTTGTGCATCAGCAATTGTCTTGTCCATCAATTGTTTAAATTGAGTATCGCCTTTTCTCAACATACAACCATAAGCTTCATAAGAAAGCGGTTCACCAACAATTTTCCATTCAGCAGGATTAATTGCACGAGAACGTTCGCCTGCAAGTAGCGCATCGTCCATTAAAAATGCTGCAGCTCGACCTGTTTCTAACGCATTAAACGCATCACCATGATCTTTTGGTGTAATGATTCGAATACCTAAGTTATCTTTATTGTTGATTTGGTTTAAACGGATTTCAGAAGTTGTACCTGCTGTCGTTACCACATTTTTACCTTTTAGATCTTCGATACTATTGATATTGCTATCCGCTTTAACTAGGAAGCGCGTACCAACAATAAAAATACTGTCTGAAAAATCAACTGTTTTTTGACGTTCAAGATTATTAGTTGTCGAACCACATTCGAAATCATAGGTATAGTTGTTAAGTAGTTGAATACGCGTCTTAGAAGTAACTGGTAAATATTTTACTTTAAGATCAGGTAAGTTTAATTCTTTTTTAACCGCATCGACGATTAAATTAGAATAATCTTGTGAGTAACCAATAACTTCTTGATTATCACCATAATAGGAAAATGGAATAGAAGATTCTCGATGACCAACAACAATAACACCACTATCTTTAATTTTTGCTAATGTACCACTCAGTTCTTCTGCAACAGCCGAACCAGTCATTAGTCCTAACATTGCAAATGATAATACTAATTTGGTTAATTTTGTCTTTTTGTTCATGCTTGTCTCCTACTGTTTAGTTTGTATCATATTAAATAATTTTAATATTTTTACAAAGGGCGTATATTATAACTTATTTTTTACCATAAAAGTACTTTTTACTGTTTATTTATCTATCATTGGAGCTAGATGTAACCAATAATTAACGCAATATTACGATGATTGATTACACCAATACTTAGTTAAATCCAATTATATTTAAGCAATAATTATGCCAGTATCGTTAATTATGAACGTTTTTTTATAAAAAGTGAGATAAGCATTAGTGCCATCATAGCAAAATAAGGCCAATTTCCCCATCTTGCATAAGGCGTTAAACCCGTTGTGGGCGATACAGTTGCCGATAAAACCGCTGTTTTAAATTGTGGTAACTGTTTAACAATATTGCCGTGTGGATCGATAATTGCGGTAATGCCTGTGTTTGTGCTACGGATTAAAGACCTACCAAATTCTAATGCTCTAGCTTGCGCCATTTGCAGATGTTGCTTAGGACCAATACTATCACCAAACCATGCATCATTTGATACGGTCAGTAAAAAATCGCTGTCTGCGGTAAAATTTTGCCACATTAAATGTGATAAAATCACTTCATAGCAAATGGCCGTGGTAAATTTAAAGTCTTTTATTTGTAATTGAGGCTGTTTTGCTTCGCCAGATTTCATCGATGACATAGGAATATTGAGCAATTCAGCAATTGGTTCAAGTACTGATTCTAGTGGTGTAAACTCTCCAAAAGGCACTAAATGGTGTTTTTGATAACGATTAGTTGTTGGATATTGATAAGGTTCTTTTTCACCTAATACCAACAAAGTATTGTAGAGATCTCCGTTAGCTTGATATCCTGTTTCACCAAAGCGATAATCTATAATACCTACAGCGATTTCAGTATTATGAGCTCTAGCTTCATTATCGAGATATTGTAAAAAAGATTGCTGATTTATTTCGTAATCGGTGATACTGGCTTCTGACCAAATGATAATTTTATCTTTTTCAATTTTTTCTTGAGTTAGTTTTGCATAGGTTTGTAACGTGTCATTGAGTTGCTCTTTTGTCCAACGAATTGACTGCGAAATATTTCCTTGAATTAAAGCAAAATTAGCCGAACGAGTATTATCTATCGTAGTCCAATTAATATTATTGAATGAAATTGGTGCAAAAAAGATCGTAAACAGTGCAATAATTGCACCAAGTGCGTGCCGCTTTGGTGTTTTGCTGGTTATGGTCTTTATACAATAAACGAATAACCCACATAAAATAGTTAACAATAAATTAACGCCATCTATCCCAATTAGAGGGAAATAGGCTCGTAAAGAACTATCAAGCTGGCTATAACCAAGTTGCAACCAAGCAAATCCGGTTAAGATATAACCACGTAAAAATTCGGTTACTTGCCAAAGTACTGGAGATACAAGCACAAGCTGTTTAAATGAAAATTGCCCAGTAAAACGATTTGCTATGCTTAACAAAACAGTAAATAGCATCGGGTAAAGCGACAAATATACAATTAAAAGGCCTAAAACGATAATGGCAACCAGAGTAGGTAACTCGCCATATTGTTGAATACTAACATAAACCCAGTGTATCCCTGCCGTAAAATAGCCAATGCCCCAACTTAATCCGAGTAACATGGCTTGTTTTTTCGTTTTGTCGGCAATAAGCCATAAAAGCCCAGCAAACGAGACAAAAGCTAAAGGCCAAATATGAAATGGGGCATAACTAAAAACCGCTATACCACCAAAAATTAGGCTTAATAAGATTTGTTTAAACATTTTCAGGTAGCTCTAAATTGGGCACAGTTGCTCCTTCAGGAATAGTTACATGCAATTGGATGATTCGCCTTCGGTCTGCAATGGTGACTTTAAATTGATAACCATCAATAGTAATGCTTTCACCGCGTAAAGGTAACCGTCCAAAATGTTGCATCACCAGCCCGCCAATGGTGTCCATTTCGTCATCACTAAAATCAGTGGCAAAAATTTCATTAAAATCTTCAACTGGTGTAAGGGCTCGCACCGTATAAACTGAAGGTGTTAAGCGGCGAATATCCCGATCTTCTACCTCATCATATTCATCTTCAATATCGCCAACAATAAGTTCTAAAATATCTTCGATAGTCACAAGTCCTGACACACCGCCAAACTCGTCGATAGCCATCGCCATATGGTAACGCTGCATACGAAACTCTTTCAACATATGATCGACACGCTTACTTTCTGGTACGACAACGGTTGGTCTAAGGATTTTTTTGAGATCGAAATTATCAACACCTTGGCGAATAAAAATCAAAAGATCTTTAGCTAATAAAATGCCTTCTATATGATCTCTATCTTCACTAATGACAGGATAACGTGAGTGGCCATGTTCAGAAATAATATCAAGACATTCATCAAGCGAATAATTATCTTTGATCGTCACAATTTGAGAGCGGGGAATCATAATATCGCGAACGCGCTGCTCTGCTATATCCATTACGCCTTCAATCATATCAAGGGTATCTGGATCGATAAGTTCGTTTTCTTCGGCTTCGCGAATCACCTCGATAAGTTCTTCTTTATCTTTTGGCTCTGAATTAAATAACTGACTTAACCATAATGCAAACCCTTTTTTAGGCCTCCGGTGATTATCATCACTCATTTGCTCTTTTCCTTTCTTGCTTTGTTATTAATGTAACTTATTTTATATGCTTGTTGAGTTAGTTTAATTGCCATTTAACTAAACGGTTAATTGCATATTTTTATTCGTCAATCGGTTGATAAGGATCTTCAAATCCTAATTGCTGCATAATAGCAATTTCAATATTTTCCATTTCTTCGGCTTCTTCGTCAAGAATATGATCATAACCCAGTAAATGTAAACAACCATGTACAATCATATGAGCCCAGTGTGAAGTTAATGATTTATGTTGTTGCTTGGCCTCGGCTTCAACAACTTGTTTACAAATAATGAGATCGCCCAATAAAGGGACATCAATCTCAATGGGAGATTCAAAGGGAAAAGATAATACATTGGTGGGTTTATCTTTATGACGATAGGTATTATTTAATTGCTGGCTTTCTTGTTCATCAACAATACGGATAGTGAGTTCGGCATTATCCATAAATTGAGGTATAATAACATTTAACCACTGCAAAATTTGCGCTTCGGTTGGTAAATTTAGTGTATCTTCTGTAGCAATTTGCAAATCTAAAATAATGGCGCTCATTTTATTACCTTAATTATTCACGATGATAAGGATGATTAGTGGTTAAACTCCATGCACGGTAAAGACTTTCAGCCACAATGACGCGTACTAAAGGGTGGGGAAGGGTAAGTGGCGACAGCGACCAACTCTGCTGTGCTGCCGCTTTGCAAGCAGCAGATAAACCTTCAGGCCCGCCGATTAATAAACTCACATCACGTCCGTCTATTTTCCAACGTTCTAATTGTTCAGCTAAATTATGCGTTGTGTAAGGTTTACCTGGAATATCAAGAGTCACAATGCGATTGCTTTTACCGCAAGCATTTAACATCAATTCGCCTTCTTTATCCAAAATTCGGGCAATATCAGCATTTTTAGTGCGCTTACCTGCGGGGATTTCAACAAGTTCTAAAGGCATATCTTTAGGAAACCGTGACTGATAATCATCAAAAGCAGTCGTAACCCAGTTTGGCATTTTATTGCCAACAGCAATAAGCTGTATCTTCACGCAATTAACTCCAAAGCTTCTCAAGTTCGTAAAGCTGACGGCTTTCTTCTTGCATGATATGCACAATCACTGAATCCATATCAACCACGACCCAATCAGCATCACTTTGCCCTTCACTGCCTAACACCAAATGGCCCTGTTTTTTGGCTTCATCAAGCAAATGCCCTGCGATAGACGAAACATGACGGTTTGAAGTACCCGTACAAATAATCATATAATCGGTAATACTTGATTTACCGCGGACATCAAGGGTGACAATGTCTTTGCCTTTTAGATCATCAATCTTATCAATAATAAAATCTTGTAACGACTGCTGCAAAATAATCTCTCTTTTTATTAAAAATAAAGCACCATTATAGCATATATTTCAAAAATAACGGCGATGAAAAATTTACATGTAGGAAAACGTCGGGTTTTTACATGTCATGATTAAAATAATCTTCTAAAAACTCATAAGATGTTTTACCGAAAATGGTTTAAATTTTTGTTTTTTATCTTTTTAATCACTAATGATTTGCTGATTATGCTACATTGCCATTAAAGTACATATTACTCTTTCGGCTTACCCATTCATTTGAAGGCTGGCTGTTTTCGTGAATTTTTGCTGAATAAGATAGTGATCACTCTGTTTTCTCAAATAGCTACTGTGAAGTTTCAATTAATGACCAAACGGTATAGATTCCTGAATATTTTTTACAAAAAATATAACCTAAAAAGTGAACCGTTGTGTAAATACTTCATAGTGAATACACGATTCACGTACCAAATTATGCTATCAGTTTTCGTGTTTTATATGCAATGGGAGTCATGCAATTTAATGTCTCATGAGGCCTTTCGGTGCTATAAATGGTTGGACGACTGAACATAAAATGTTTAGACAAATCGGTAACGGTTATTTTTTTTATGATATAAACGCTATATTTATTGTCTGTGATAGGGCGTTAGTTTTGTTTTTTTATGTATATTCATTGCTGTCGTTTCTCAAATTACTGTAAACAACGCGAGTAATTCCTACACTTAATAAAAATGGATATATTGGGTTGTCACTTACAGACAGATAGATCCTAAATGATGCAGCTTCCGTAATATTTGCTTTAAATAAAGAACAAACATTTCAATTAATTAAATCTTTTTATAAAACCTAATCAAAGTTACGCCTAACAAATTTTTCCAAAAAATACCCCAAAAAACTAGCCAAACTTTTTTTAAACGGTTATACTTTCATCAATTTAAAAAATAGCTTATTTAACAAGCAGGTAAACAAGCAAAATATAAATAAAACAACAATTTACTTGACAGGTGAACCATAATGCATTATCATTTTAGACACCAGACACCAGACACCAGCACTGGCAAACCTATGTCTTAAATTCCCAGAATAGCCCTATTAGACGAATTTTTACTCTCATCTCGTTGGTATCCTTGAAGTTATCCCCAAAAGTTCCGGTGATGTTGGTACTGTTCTTGTTATTGTCGTTTTCATGGTATTCACAGGCATTGGTTGGCAAAAAAGGTAATCGTAGCGATGCAATCATATTATCGCCATCACCATTTATCAACTTCGTTAGACCAGATCTGGTTTGGGGCACAGAAGATTATTACGCAGGTCCCGTTGACATATGGAATCCAAAAAAAGGATTTTTTGTGAAATCAATCAATCCCTCATCATATGCGCTTAATTTTCCGACCACGGGTGCTAATGGATTATATTTTGATTTAGACATAGAGGGCATTGATGCAAGTCAGTTGACTTGGGAACCTGTTACGCATGAGGGTATAACTGCTACAGTAGAATGGAAGATAGGAATACGGGATGAGTGGTTTGATGGTCCAGAAGATGTGACGCGAGTTACTCTAACAGGTCCTAAGCTGAATGATTCTTTGCTAGCAGAGAGTCCATCATACCTAGGTCTAGTTTATAAGCCAAATTTACCGCAGACATTCGAATTAGTGGGTAAAGATAGCGAGGGTAATGGAGTTGTAACATATGGATTTGTATTACAGAAATGGTTCGTTCTCCGCGATGCAGATGACAGATGGCCTGGTGTTCCATCACACGCAGAATGGTGTGATGGTTTAGGCTATCGACTTCCGAAAGCAAAAGACCTCACCAATGCCATCTGTCTTGATTACGATCAAAACCCAGACAATGATTTATGTAGAGGTGTTGTGGGCGCTACGCCGTCATCAAGTGGTAATCATTATCAGCGTCGAATTGGGGCAGGATTTTTCACAGAGTGGGGCAAAATGTATTATTACTACGGGGCAAGATTCGGTAACGATGGCTACTCGGTAAGTGATCCTTCAACAGATAACAAAACGTACTTTGCTGTGACCTCGTTTGACGGTGAAGTGTTGCGTACCCCTTTGAATGTTGGTTATGAGGGGCTTTGCGTCACGCCTTAGCTTTTGTTTTTAGTTCTTGATTTTTTGGGCTTCGGGTGGGATTATGGTGCGAATTAAGGATAATTTAGCAAAGAACAAAGCCCTTGCGTTAGGCGGGGCGATGAGGCTAGCTATGCGCTTTTGCTACTAGATAGTAAAAGCGCTTATTCCAGAAAAATAAATCCCACCGCAATAATAAACAGAAATAGCCTGTAATTTATTGATTTTATTAAAAAAATAACAAGAAAACCTAAATAAAATCAATTTTCTACCTGAAAGAATTCGAAAAGATTCTAAGGCTTCTTTTCGCCCGCTTAGTTTAGCCGATTAAGTTAATTTACATAGAGCATTTAGCTAGCAGCCAAATTCGCTTTGGCTGCACGTTAATGAATTACATTATTGAAGTTCAATATAGAAATTTGTTTAAATAATCCGTAGTTCTTTTAAAGATAATTTAATAAATGCATAAAAAATAGGTGCAAAAATTAAACCAATAACGCCAAAAAGAGTCTCTAAAAATAGCATCGCAATTAATAATTCACAGATACCAGCGTGAATTTTTGTTCCTACTATTTTAGCGTTAAGTACATATTCCATTTTATGAATTAAAATTAAATAAACAATAATTACCATTGCAACGGTGAATGATACTGTAAATGCAACAAAAAAGATTAAGACATTGACAATTAAATTGCCAATAATTGGAATAAGGCCAAAAATAAATGTTGCTAGTACTAAACTTTTGCTAAACGGTAAATGAATACCAAACACAGGCAAAATAATAAATAACAAAATGGCGGTCATGATAGTGTTAAACAATGCAATCACAACTTGAGACATCGCTACATATTGGAATACTACCACTAATCGATTTAAACTGGTTTTTAGGGCTTTAGTTAATGCTCTTTGTTTAATTTGATTATCACTGCTACTGCGTTGATTTTCTTTATAACCTAAGATTAATCCAATAATCATTCCCACAATTAATATAACTAAATCATGGAATACTTTTTTGATGATAGATTGTAGATAAAAGACATGATCTTTAAGATAAACCATTATAGTTGATTCAATTTCATCAATATCATCAGGTAAATAATGGGTCACGCTTGACGGCAGACTGTTTACTACATTATTTACTACTAATTTCATATTTGTTAATGTTTCGGTAGGGTGCTTCGCCATATCAACAAACCAAGCAAATAAATACCAAAAACCACCAATAAAAATACTCATAATCAGTGTTGTGAGTACTAGTACCGAAACTAATTTTGATTGATGGCTAAAACGTATCATTTTTCGTGATAAAAATTCATCTAATTTTTGCGTTAATGTATAGGTTAATAAACCGGCAATCACAGCTGGCATTAAATGAACTTGCATTAAAATAATAAAAAAAACGGAAAACAGCGTGAGGCAAAATAGGCCTAATTTTTGATTATTACTTAGTGGCATAAAGAAAATTTTCCTTTAATAAAAAATTTATTTAATTAAAACACGATACGTGGTAACGGTAAAAATTGACAGAATTATAGCAGATAGTTCATTGTTTGTCCTTTTTTGTTACTAATTAAACATGAAGTGTTCATAATTTAGTTAAGACTTTTTAACAGGTTAAAAAAGACTCTTATACAACCTAGGCAGAACGCTAACAACTAACAAACCAGCAAACTCAAGAATAGCGAGCCTTAATAATTGTCATCTAATCAACCAAAAATATGCCATAAAAGTTATTGATTTAATTAAAATTTTATTGTTTTTTGTTCAAAAAACACTATCAAAACTATTCCCAAAAATACACCAACAAAAGCTTAACCTTACCTATTTAATAAAAATTTATAAAATTTTAGCAAAAAAAAGTAGCACATTATTAATCAATAGTTTATGATTCAAACGCCATTTAAAGCAATGGAATGTTCGCTAATTGAGCAGATAATTTTAAAAAATTAAATAAAGACATAAATTTACTTAACGGTGCAATCGGAATGCGTTATCATAACTATCATAGCTGGTATAAGGTCTGCCAAACCTACGCCTTAAATTTTTTTCATTTTGGTCATAGTCAAAATCAGACTCATTTCTTATTTTTATCACCAAAGCTCTTGAAGTTGTCTAAATTACCTAAATTTTCGTTGTTGTTATTGTCGTATTCGGAGGGTTCGCAGGCATTAACAGCGCATACATCAAAGATAATTGAGGGTAGTGCGCCGTATTTAACGTTTGATGAGGGGCTGACAAAGGCGACTTCAACGGATAGTTTATTGTATATTAAGTTACGGGATGGTGAAGTTATTACGCCGTCGACAAATATATCACATGAGATGTATCCAATAAGTTTGCCTTATGCGGGAAATACTTTGGGTGATATAGATATGTTAATTCCATCATCAGTCAGTTCAGTGAGTTTAAATGATTTAGTGAAAAAATATAATTATTGGCGGGATGATGATGGAGATGGGCAGAGTACAAATGGAGTAACAGCTACTGGGAGTATATCGGTGAGTTTTACTGATAGGGATGGTAATACAGTAAGTCGTAGCGATACATTAGATGCTTGTAAGGCTCCTTATAAGGTAACATTAAGTGGTACCGGAGGAAGTTTAACTACCCAGTATGGCTTACCGAATAGCAGTACTTTCAGTGGAAATACTGTGACGTATTATATCAATCCAAATATACAACAGGCTAGAGTTTGTCACGTAAGGCCGAATTTGCTATTAGGTGGCACTACTGGCATCGTTGGTTTTGATTTTCCTTTCTTCGCAGGCCCATCTAGTATATGGAATTCTGAAAGGGGCTTTTTAACTCAATCTACAAATCCATCCTCTTACGGTCTTAATTTTCCTACAACTGGTGCTGATGGTTTGTATTTTGATTTATTAATTGGTGGAATAACAAGCACTTGGGGCTTTAAGTGGTCTTCTGTTTCTCATGGTGGTATAACGGCTACAGTGAGTCCGATAAATATTCGTTCAGACTCACACGAAGACCCTCATTGGGGAACCATTAAACACGATAAGTGGATTGTATATACTAACTCTAACGCTTTTCGAGTAACGTTAAGAGGGCCTAGGGCGGATAGTAGTCAAATTAATTCAAGTAGTCCTAGCCCTTTAACTGTACCATCTTTGCCGCAGACCTTTGAGTTGGTGGGTAGGGATCGTCAAGGTAATGAGCTGAGGTATGGATTTGTGTTGAGGCAGTGGTTCGTCAATCGGGGTAATAAACAGGATACTCAGCCTAATCAATCATCTTGGTGTAGAAATTTGGGTTATCGATTGTCACAAGTGAAGGATTTAGTTAATGCGAAGTGTGGTGTGGATAATGATTATTTCCCATGTATAAATGGCATAGATGGCGCCACGCCGTCCTCAGGAACTTTATTTTACCAGCGTCACATAGGTGCAGGTTTTTTTTCAGAGTGGGGTAGCACCCCCTATTACGCCGATGCAGACTTCTTCTTTAACTTCTATTGGACGAGAGATGCATCAGGTGATAGTGGCTTAGCTGTCTTCGAGGGCAAGGGCAGCGTAAGCCACGGCGACGTGGCCCATCCTGGTGGTTATGCTGTTTGCACCACACCTTAGCTTTTATTTCTTAGTCCTTAATCTTTGGGTTACGGGGGCGGTTATGGTACAAATAAAGGATAATCTATCAAAGAATAAAGCCCTCGCGTAAGTTGGGGCATTTTCCCTTAGGGCTGCGCTGTTGCTGCGAAGCCACAATCGCACCTCCCTCCACCGCCAACGCTAAAAGCGCGGCTGGCAATCCTAGTGATTACGCTGTGGTGGTTTAAATTTGTAGTCTATTTATAGTAAGGCAAAGTTTCGGACGTTTTGACCTTAGGTGAACAAAATAGCCACAGTGACCACGTCCGAGCAAAGGGAATTAAAGCGAATTCCCTTTGCAATCCCACGCTTTGGCTACAGAATGTGGCCTACGGCTGCCCTCCGCAATTACTCGTATCATCCTGATACTCGCCTCTTAGAGGCCATCTTCGCTTTGCTAAGATGTTCAAATTTGTTCCAGACAAATTTGTCAGACGCAGCACAAACTCGCCAAACATCCTTGTTTGGCGTGCTAACCTCACTCTGTTGTCGGCACATTCCGACGCCGGAACAAGACAAATAACATAATCTTAGGTGTTTTTTGTGAGTTGTTTTTGTGTTAAAAAGCAATGAAATTGCATCCAAAAAGTGGTCAGGAAAGGTATTGATTTATTGAAGTTTTTATTTTGTGTTTTCAAAGAAAATCAAACGCTTACACAACCTAAGCAAAGCACCTGCATGCAGCAAATCAACAAAACCACGAATAGTGCCTTAATAACAGCAATTTAACCGCTCCAAACCCTTTTTTTACGATAATTTAAAATTAAATAAAATCAACATATTAAAAAACAGCTCAAAAAAAGGGTTTTCAAAGATGAAATTGTTGTTTATCTTTATATAGCAAGATTTATCAAATCTTGAGCTCTACCTTAACGCCGTGCAGGCGGTTTAGAAAAGTGCATAACTTGATTAAGTGAATCGATCGGACCTTAACGCCGTATAGGTGTTTAATTTAAATAAAATCAAACATATAATTATAAAACCACAATATCCCATCCCAAAAACAATGGTTATGTTGTTTGTCTTATTCCGGCGTCAGAATGTGCCGACAACAGAGCGAGGTTAGCACGCCAAACAGGGATGTTTGGCGAGTTTGTGGTGCGCTTGGAGCGCGTCCACAAACGGTGCGTTAAGACCGAGCGCCGGCGTCGGGCAGCCGTAGGCCACATTCTGCAGCCTTGCGAGGGGTTTTTAGGGGATTTCGCAAAAAATCCCCTAAATCGGACGTGGTCGCAGTAGCTATTTTATTCATCCAAGGCCAAAACGTCCGAAACCACCACACCCAACCCATCCTATTCAGCAACCCAAAAAGGCCTGATTTTCCGCTCAAAAATAGGTCAATAAAGGTATTGATTTTATTAAAGTTTTAATTTAACAACCTTTACTCAAAAACAAAAAAAAGGCTGCAAAGCAGCCTCTTTCCAGTAAAATAATACCACCAATACTATTTAATTACATAAAAGTTCACATCACGAGTATTTCTGAGAGCATCAACAAATTGCCTCAATTCTTTTCTATAAGTTTTCTCAGGATCGTTTTCTTCTGTACATTTGTCTTCTGAACCATAGCTTTTAGCCATTGCATCATTTGATGCCAAATTGTCGTATGGTTTTGTAAAATCACTACCTTTTAATGTCATAAGGTGATTCCAATCATTTAACAGACTTTCCATATATTGGCGACCTTCTTCGCATTTTATGCTATTTAAGTCAATCTTAGGAATAACATATTGGCTTATCTCACTGAACTTTTTAGGTTGGTAAGGGAAACTAATGTCGCCTTGCTCATCTTCTTTTAATAACTCAATAAAGTCACTTTCACGATATAATTTTCTTAATCGTTCTTGATAAGATTGGTTTTTCTTTAATCCTAGTTCTTGAGTTATTTCTTTTGGGAAAGGCTGATCATAAGAATAATCCCAATGATATTGGCTTTTTTCAATAAATACATCATTGATTAATTTTGCTGGCATCTCTATTTCTTGCTCTTTACCATCAATAATGGCTGGAATGTTATTGATTTCTCTGTTTTCTCTTAAGATCTTTTCGTATTGTTCATTATTCATCTCAGACGTTGAATAGATGACAGTGTATAAGTAGTAGTTGCTTTGTGTTGGGTTAATCAGACCTGATTCTCCAAATTGAGCCGGTTTTACGACAAAATTGAAGTTGTCATTATTATACGATAAGGTATGTTTGCCATATTCAAATGTATAATTAACACCTGATTTAGCTGGAATAGTTAATTCATTGCCATCAATTGTGACTTTTATTTCGTTAGCGGTAGGGTTATCAATCCAACGGTCGATAGAACTAGGTTCAGAACAGCCAACAAGGATTAAACTGCAAACTAACAATAAAGAATATTTTATTTTTTTCATCATAATATTTTGTTATAAATATAAAAAGGAAGTAAATATTATCATGTTTGTGAAAAAAAATTAAATGTAATCAAATAAAATAGTGTTATAAATAGGCATATTACTTGGTTGTTTATTAAATATACGTTAGAAATAGAGAGATTTTTATGAAATTAATAGTCGATAATATGAGTTGTCAGCATTGTGTGAAAATGATAACAAAAGCGATTAATGATATTGACCCAAATGCAAAAGTGACCATTGATTTAACCAAACGAGAGGTTGAGATCGAAAATAGTTCTATTTCGCAAGAAGCTGCTATCACTGCTGTTAATGAGGCTGGTTATAAGTTTGTTAGGACTGCATACTGACTACCTCTATATTTGATGACACTAGGTTTTTTGGGGACTTCTTTGTTATGCTATCTTGTTGAAATTTCACTTTAAAACAGAAATAACAAAAAATTTGTTTAAGATATTGGCATATTTTTGGGAATGCTAGAATGCTTTTATCTGTTTATTAAAAAGCTATTGTTAGAAGGATATATTATGAAAGGTAAAATATTGAGTGTTACTGTGGCTATTATGACTTGGTTTGGTGCGGTTTTTTTTGTTAATGCTTATCAGATTGATTGCCCACAAAAAATCAAGGTTAAAGAAGAGGTTGAAAACATGCCTGATGGGTGGGAGGTTTCTGATGATATAAATAGTTTGACTGTATCATTTAGCAGCATGATTGTTTATCACGGTAAGCCTTCTAAAAAGGTGAGTTTAAAACCAGCAAAAGGAATGGTTGATGGTAAGAAACATGAGTTAATATGGGAAGTCGATTTTAAAGCAGATGTTGAACCTTATTATGTTGTTTGCTCTTATAATGTAAGCAGAATTGAGTTAATAAAAAAAATTGATTTATCAATGAAAAGTTGTTGGGCTGACTACTCTAAAAATGAACAAGGAAAAAAAGGGACACTTACCTGTAGCACAAGTGAAGCAAAGGACTTGTATTAGTTAAAATATGGGATTTGTTGTTATATGTAATAGCCGATAACTCAAATCCCACTAAAATTTTGAACCATAGTTTATTTTTTCAATACATTATTTTGATTTAAGTTTTAATGCTTTAGCGATACTTTTCATAGAATTATATAAAACGTCTTAAATCAAATTAATTCTAATCATTTACTTGTTACCACCATTGATAAAAATGATGTGTAGGACCAATGCTTTTGCCAATGGTTAAATTATCGGCATGGTTAATTACACCTTGCAAATAGCTTTTAGCTGCTTTATGGCTTCTTCTAGGTTGTAATATTTCGGTTATAATGCGCAATTGCGGTAGGGTGTGTGCAATCCGTTCCGTAGATATTTTGAGTTTGAATTGCGTATGGTCGTGATGAGTCTTATTTTATGGTATAGGGCTTTTTTGGCGACACCTTCGTTATGCCACATTATTGAAATTTCACCCCAAAACAGAAATAATAAAAAAATTGTTTAATTTAGTTAACATGGTGAAAATAGCTTAATTACTTATAACTAATTAATTATAATTTTTTTTTATTTAATATATTGGCATGATTTTTGAAATTTTAGAATGCTTTTATCTGTTTATTAAAAAGCTATTGTTAGAAGGATATATTATGAAAGGTAAAATATTGAGTGTTACTGTGGCTATTATGGCTTGGTTTGGTGCGGTTTTTTTTGTTAATGCTTATCAGATTGAGTGCCCACAAAAAATCAACGTTAAAGAAGAAGTTGAAAACATGCCTGATGGGTGGGAGGTTTCTGACGATATAAATAGTTTGACTGTATCGTTTAGCAGCATGATTGTTTATTACGATAATCCTTCTAGAATGGGGGCTTTAAAACCAGCAAAAGGAACGGTTGATGGTAAGAAACATGAGTTAATATGGGAAGTTAATCACTATACGGACGCTGAACCTTATTATGTTGTTTGCTCTTATAATGTAAGAAGAATTGAGTTAATAAAAAAAATTGATTTATCAATGAAAAGTTGTTGGGCTGACTATTCTAAAAATGAACAAGGAAAAAAAGGGACACTTACCTGTAGCACAAATGAAGCAAAGAATCTGCATTAGTTAAGGTATGGGATTGGTTGTTATATACAATAGGTGACAACTTAAATCCCATTTAGTTTGTTTATTGTGCGATTACCACCAACGGTAAAAATGGTGTGTTGGTCCAATCCCTTTCCCTATATTTAAATCGTTAGCATGACTAATTGCGCCATGTAGATAATTTTTGGCTTGGGCTATTGTCTCTGATAAGCTGTTTTTAGGTAATAATGCGGCAATCGCTGCGGATAATGTGCAGCCTGTACCGTGGGTGTTTTTTGTTTGAATGCGTGGAGCGGTTATTTTAACTGTGTTATTTTGAGTGATTAAATAATCAGGGCTTTCATTGCTGGGCAAATGTCCTCCTTTCATTAATACCGCTTTACAGCCTAACTTGAGTAATTCATGCCCTTGCTTTTGCATATCATCTTCGTTTTTTGCTTCGTCACAATCAAGTAGTGCAGCGGCTTCTGGTAGATTGGGAGTGATGATGGTCGCTAGGGGGAGTAAAAGTTCACGAATGGCTGTGATGGCGTCAGGTTTTAGTAGCGAATGTCCCCCTTTGGCGACCATGACGGTGTCTAAGACGATGATCGGGATTGGATTGGTTTTTAGCAGGTGGTGGACGGTTGTGACTATTTCTTTATTCATGAGCATTCCCATTTTTACGCTATCAATTTGAATATCTTGATAAAGCGTATTAAATTGGGCTTCAATAAATTCGGGCGAGATCGCTAATACCGCATCAACCCCTTGTGTGCTCTGTGCCGTTAGGGCCGTGATGACCGACATGCCATAGGCGCCAAGTACAGAAAAGGTTTTTAAATCGGCTTGAATACCTGCACCACCGCTAGGATCAGATCCTGCAATGGTCAATGCAATTGTTGTCATAATAGTATTTCCTATTTAACCTGCTTGATTTTATTAATAAGCGATAACGTTGCTTGTTGAATATCTTTTTTGCCACATATAGCCGAAATCACCGCAACACCGTCAATACCTGTTTGGATAACATTAGTTACATTGTTTTCATCAATGCCTCCAATAGCAACCGCAGGGCGCTGCTTTAGTACTACTAACTTGGTTAACTGTTCGATTCCCAGTGCTGCCGTTGCATCTTTTTTGGTTGTTGTTGGAAAGATAGGACCAATACCAATATAATCAACCAGTTGCCAAGGAGTAGTATCAAGTTGTTGGCGGTTAGATACTGAAAACCCTAACCATTTGTCTGTGCCAATAAGTTGGCGAGTGACATCAGCTGGCAAATCACTTTGTCCAATATGTACGCCATCGGCATTAACTGCTAAAGCAATATCCACATGATCATTTATAAATAGTGGGACAGGCGTATCACTTAGTGTTTCTTTCAATGCTAATGCTGCTTGATACCAATCTTTACCTGCCAGTTCTTTTTCTGATCTTAACTGTATAGCGGTTACGCCGTTTTTGACAGCAATTTTTGTTGTATTGACCATACCACTAATACCACCACAGAGTAGTGGATCGAGCACTAAATAAAGGGTTAAATCCAGTTGTTTTTTCATCTTCTATCCTTATTAAAGCGATGGGTTAAATAGTGAGAGTTGATCTAATAGAGATACTGCAAAGGTGCCTAATCCTTGCTGTTTATTGGCAAGTTCAGCGGCCTTTTTCATCATAAAACATGCCGAGGCGGTAGCAGATAAAATGTCAGGCGAATTGGCTATAAAGGCTGCTACCATGGCGGATAACGAACATCCTGTTCCAGTCACTTTTGTTAACGCTATATCACCACCTATTATGCTATAGATGATGTTGCCATCGGTGATGTAATCGATATCTCCTGTCATTGCAACGATAGTTTGATATTTTTGCGCAAGCTCTTGGGCAGCGGTTAAAGCTGATTGGGTTGAGTCTTGACCGTCAGGTCCTTTTGCCGATGAGTTTTGACCGTTTAGCGCTAATATTTCTGAGGCATTACCACGAATTACCGTTGGTTTTAACGACAATAATTGATATGCAAATTCAGTACGATAATTAAGCGCAGGTCCTACAGCGACAGGATCGAGTACCCATGGGGTTTGTGTTTGCTGAGCTTTAGCTGCTGCTAATAACATACTTGTGGCTATGCTGCTGTGAATGGTGCCAATATTAATCAGTAAACTATCGGCAATGGTAACAAATGCCGCAACTTCTTGCTCGGCAATAACCATTGCCGGTGATGCACCAATAGCAAGTAGTACATTGGCGGTGAAATTTTGGACTACATCATTGGTTATGCAATGCACGAGTGGGCGTTGTTGTTTAATGTGATGGATAAAAGCAGTTGCTTGGTTGGTTTTGAATGACTTGACTGCTGGCATATTTCTCCCCTCCTTATATTTTATATATGTTGGGAAGAATTGACCAATTTAGTGAATTTATGGCTTAGACTTCCCTACGCTGGCATAATCCAGATCAGGTTCAACGGGTAAAATCTCAGTTTTTTGTTGAAACAAAAAACACCCCGAGTCGAAATTTATTTAATTATTATGGACTGATGATCTATTTTTAACAAGTTATTGTAATAATTTTTCAATGTCCGTAATTGCCTTTCTATCTGGCAAAAATATGATTAGATGATCATTGTCTTCTATCATTAAATCGGTATTAACGATAATGACATCTTCACCGCGCACTACAGCTCCAATGGTTGCACCAGAAGGCAGTTTTAAGCCATTAATATTTTTGCCAACGAGTTTTGATGTTTCACTACGACCAGTGGCAACAATTTCGACAATTTCGGATTCACCTTGTCTTAATGATACGACTTTAACAACGCCTGTTTGTCTTACATGACTTAACAGCTCTGAAATCGTAGCGTGCTGTGGGGAAATTGCAATATCAATCACACTATCATTAATCAGTTCAAGATAGGCTTGGCGTTGAATCAATACAATCACTTTTTTAGCTCCCATCCTTTTAGCAAGCATGGAGGACATGATATTGGATTCATCATCATTGGTAACAGCAATAAACAGATCAGTAAGTTCGACTTGTTCTTGTGAAAGTAATTCTTGATCTGATGATTCACCATGTAATACTGTTGTATTAACGAGTTGCTCAGCGATTAATTCGGCTCGCTCAGCATTTCGCTCAATTAATTTGACGTGATAGTCATTTTCTAAACGTTTTGCTAAAGCGACAGCCACGCCACCACCACCACTAATAATGATACGTTTATAGGGCTTTTCTAACCGTTGTAACTCACTGGTCACCGCTTTGATATTGACGGGTGGGGTTATAAAGTAGACCATATCACCGGCTTCAATAAGGGTGGAACCAAGCGGGCGGATAAAGCGATTTTTACGATAAATTGCCACGACACGAGCTTCAACATGTGGTAAATGCTCTTTAAGTCCAGATAATTCACTGCCAACTAACGCACCGCCATAATAGGCAGTCACAGCCACTAAACAGACACGATTATGATAAAAAGACGCAAATTGTAGCGAACCAGGATATTGTACTAATTGACTAATATGATTAGTGATAAGGTTTTCTGGGGCAATGATATGATCGATATTAATACAATCTTTATTGAACAGCGGGTAATTTTCGTCATTGTATTCAGGCGCTCGAATGCGTGCGACCTTTTGTGGGATTTTAAACATAACATGACCAATTTGGCAGGCCATCATATTGACTTCGTCAGAATTCGTTACAGCGACAAGCATATCCGCTGATTCAGCACCGGCATTTTCTAATACTTGAGGATAGGATGATTTCCCACAAATCACCTGTAAATCGAAACGTTCTTGTAGAGATTGTAATTTGTCATGGTTTTCATCAACCACAGTAACATCGTTTTGTTTTTCGGTAACGAGATATTCAGCAAGCGCACTACCTGTTTGTCCGGCACCAAGAATAATAATCTTCATAACTAACCTGTATAGTTAAATGGCTTTAATTGTTGCCAATTTATTTAGTCTATTAAAGCCATTGCATACTGTTTTATTTTTAGTAATAATCAATTATTGATTTGGCAATTATACAAAACCGATTGCATCATAGACTTTTTTCAAAGTTGGTTCGGCCTTTGAACGTGCTTTTTCGGCACCTTCTTGCATGATTGAAAACAGATAACTTTCGTCATCCCGGTACTGATGATACTTGGCTTGTAAAGTAGTTAGCATATCGATGACTTGCGTTGCAACTTCGGTTTTGAGATGGCCATACATTTTGCCTTCAAATTCTTTTTCAAGCTCGGCAATCGGTTTACCTGTCACGCCAGTTAAAATATCAAGTAGGTTTGAAACACCAGCTTTATTTTTTATGTCGTAACGTACCACTGGCGGTTCGTCAGAATCGGTCATCGCACGTTTGATTTTTTTCTCAATATCTTTAGGATTTTCGAGTAATCCAATCACATTATTGCGGTTTTCATCTGATTTAGACATTTTTTTAGTTGGCTCTTGCAGTGACATAACGCGGGCGCCCACTTTGGCAATAAATGGCTCAGGAACAGTAAATATATCGCCATAAAGTGCATTAAAGCGCATAGCAATATCACGCGATAATTCAAGATGTTGTTTTTGATCGTCGCCAACAGGTACTAAGTTGGCTTGATAAAGCAAAATATCGGCAGCCATCAGCACTGGATAATCAAACAAACCGGCATTAATGTTTTCAGAATGACGAGACGATTTATCTTTAAATTGAGTCATACGACTGAGCTCACCAAAATAGGTGTAACAATTTAATGCCCAGCCTAATTCGGTATGTGCTGGGACGTGTGATTGTACAAAAATAGTGCTCTTTTGGGGATCAATGCCGCAAGCTAAATAAAGCGCTAATGTATCTAATGTGGCTTTGCGTAGTTTGTCGGGATCTTGGCGTACAGTGATCGCATGTTGATTGACGATACAATAAACGCAATCATATTCACCTTGCAGAGCCACCCAATTTTTTAACGCACCTAAATAGTTGCCAAGTGTTAATTCTCCTGAAGGCTGAGCGCCACTAAATACAATCGGTTTACTCATAATTTGTTCCTAATTTATGCTAATTATTTTTTTGCATCAGCTTTTGGCTGAGGTAATAATGTTAATATGTCTTTAAAATCATCTAATAAAAAATCAGGGTTGCTGGTTGCGATCGAAATACCATAGTTATAGCCATAGCTTAAGGCGATGGTTGGACAGTTAGCATTTTGAGCGGCGGTAATATCATTTTTAGAATCGCCAACAAAAAGTAACTGATCACTAAACAATCCAAATGTAGCCATTACTTGATACAACGGCGCTGGGTGTGGTTTTAATTTAATCACATCACCACCACCAAGTACTAACGAAAAGTACTCTTTTATACCTAAGGAAGTCAGCAAGGCCGGTAAAAATTGAGCAGGTTTATTGGTCACTAATGCCAGCGGATAATGATTATCATGAAGCACTTTTAGGGTTTCTTTAACATTGGGAAACAGTTTCGTTTCTGCATCAATAACTTTATCATAATGCTGGTTAAATAGATTTTTAGCTTTTGCAAGTAGCTCAGTTGATGGATCAACTTGAATTGCTTGAAATACTCGCTCGAGCATGATATCAATACCATTACCGACAAAATTTTTGACTTGTTCATTGCTAATTGTCGGTAGATTCAGCTCTGCCAACATATTTTGTGTAGCCAGTGCCAGCCCCGGCACACTATCAACCAATGTACCATCTAAATCAAATGCGATTGCTTGAATATCTTTTAGTTTATTCATGTATAACTCCTGCTAACTCTTTACGCATGGCATCAATGACGGTTTTATAATCAGGCTGGCTAAATATGGCGGAGCCTGCAACAAACATATCGGCACCTGCTTTGGCTATTTCCGCAATATTTTCAACTTTTACGCCACCATCAACTTCTAAACGAATATCGCGCCCAGATTCAATAATACGCTGTTTGGTTTGTTGTAATTTCTTAATTGTGGAAGGTATAAACGATTGTCCTCCAAAACCTGGATTAACACTCATTAATAAAATAATATCAATTTTATCAATAATATAATCTAAACAATCAAGCGGTGTGGCAGGGTTAAGCACAATACCTGCCGTGCAGCCGTGATCTTTAATTAATTGTAAAGAGCGATCCAAATGAATAGTCGCTTCTGGGTGGATAGAGATATTGGTTGCGCCAGCTTTGGCAAAAGCGGTGATGAGTTCTTCAACCGGTGATACCATTAAATGGACGTCAATAGGTGCGGTAATGCCATAGTCTCGCAGTGCTTTACAAAACATAGCTCCCATGGTTAGATTTGGTACAAAATGGTTATCCATGACATCAAAATGGATAACATCAGCACCAGCATCAAGCACTTTTTGAGTGTCCTCACCAAGACGAGCAAAATCAGCTGATAATATTGATGGGGCAATAATAAATTTTTTCATAACCTACCTCTAATAACTCACCTTATATTCAAGCCTGATTATGACTTTTTATATAATGCTAAGATCTCGTCGATTTTTTTACGACCTTCACCTGCACAGCTAATTGAACGTCGCATTTCTGCTTGATAAAGATGACTAGCTTTACTATAAAGGCTCATTGTGTAATCAGTATAATGATTAGACACTAATACCGGTATATCTTTTTTATATGCCATGGTTTCAGCCAATTGTGACAAGTTTTTATGTTCTTCAAATCCAAAAATATTTGAATAATAAGCAGTAAAACCCGCTGATTCATTTGGAGATACATAGGGCGGATCACAATAAATGACCGAATTTTTTTTCGCTTTCTTCATCACCTCGTGATAAGGTGCGCAAATAAACTGTGCTTTTTGCGCTTTTTCCGCAAAAAAATAGAGTTCTTTTTCAGGAAAATAAACGGTCTTGTAACGCCCAAATGGTACGTTAAATAGTCCTTTGTTGTTATAACGACATAAGCCGTTATAACCATGCCGATTTAGATAGACAAATAATAGTGATCTAAAATACTGGTCTTGGCTGCGATTAAATACTTCTCGAAGCTGATAAAACGCTTCAGGTTGATTATTTTGAGCGACAAATAGCAATTTCAAGTCATGGATAAATTGATCAGGACTTGATTTTAGCAATTTGTATAATGAAATTAAATCATGATTAATATCCGCTAAAATATAACTTTTGTAGTTGGTATTCAAAAATACGGAACCAGCGCCGACAAAAGGTTCAATCAGTTGATCACCTTCTGGCAGATATTGTTTAATTGTTTCCACTAGCTCATATTTTCCTCCAGCCCATTTTAAAAAGGCTCGGTGCTTCTTCAACGGATGCTCCTATTTGTCGTTGATCGGATAAATAAACGATATTCTTTGCTATTTTGATGCTTTTTCTTTATTAATCGTTGCACCCGATTTAACCCATGGTTTGTCTTTTTGTAGTGCACTTGGTAAAGCCTTGATTGCTTTATGTGCTTCATCTACTGATGAATAGTTGCCTTTGATTAAAATAAACCATGAACCATCTTTATGTTTAGTTTCATAAATATGGTAATCCGTTATATTGTTTTGTTTAACGAATTTTTTTAAACCTTCAACTGATTTAGATGCACTAAGCTGAATGACATAACGATCATTTTTTATCTTAATGTTTTTTCCTAAATCACTATTTTCATCTTTACGACTAGCTGAGTTTTTATTATGGCTATTTTTTTTTGTATTGGTTGATTGTGTAATATTTGTATTACTAGACTTATTAGTATTAGCTCTGCTATTTAATATTGTCGCAGAATGACCATTTACTCTATAACCCCTATTTTGATTATTTGCTGATGAAGTTAGGCTATCATTTGTCTCATCATCGGATTCAAGTGGCTGTTGCATATTCGCTTGATTTAATGCATTGTCTGAAAGCACTTCCTCTATCGAATCAGCAATTCTAGTTTGATTTTCACTAATCCCAACATTATTGGTTTCTTCTGTTGAAGTGACACCATTAACCTCTGGTGGCGTTAATGGTGTTGCTTCTTTTTTACGAGCAGAATGAAAGATAATCAAGCTAAGCAATAAAAGCATCACAATTGCTAAACAAAAAATAATTAATTTTTTCTTTGGAAAATCTTTAAAAAGGTTTGGCAATTTTAATGAAAGCGTAGAGTCCTTACTAGGTTGTTCTGATATATAACGGTCATCTTTATCTACACGCATACTTACTCCTTAACCTATCAAAAGATTTATTGCTTTATGATTAGCCATTATCCCTAAAATAAATGACTTAAATCTGCTCTATTTTATCAATAATATAACTTGCAACACCTTTAGCACTTTGTTCATCGGTTTTAATTGTAATATCGGCAATTTCTTCGTAAAGTGGTTCGCGCTCACCGGCAAGCTCTTCGTAAAGCTCTCGAGGTGTGTTACCACCTTGTAATAAAGGTCGACGTTTATCTTTTTGTGTTCTTGCCATTTGTTTTTCAATGGTTGTTTCAAGATAGACAACAATTCCTCGAGCGGATAATCGATTGCGTGTCTCTTTAGATAAGACAGAACCTCCGCCAGTTGCAAGAACGACACCCTGTTTTTCAGTCAATTCATTAATGACTTTTTCTTCTCTGGCACGGAATCCGTCTTCCCCTTCTAGGTCAAAAATCCATGCAATATCGGCGCCGGTACGTTTTTCAATCTCTTGATCCGAGTCAAAAAAATCCATACCTAGTTGTTGTGCAATTTGTCGGCCTATTGTGCTTTTTCCTGCCCCCATAGGGCCAATTAGAAAGATATTTCGCTTTTCTGCCATTGTAGTTTCATCATCTATTAATTTTGGTTAAAATATACAACACAATATCAATTTGATGTGATTCAAAAAACCAAACCAGAATTCAATTGTGTAACTTTTCTTTGATCTCCGTCTAACGACAAAAATTTAGGACGGTAATTATCTCAATAGATAGCACCTTTTGGCAATAGGTATTTATCAATAGTTTTAGCTAATACCAGCTTGATGCAAATCATGGATGTTTAACGCGCCTACTAATTCACCTTCACTGTTAACCACTGGAGCGGCGGTAATATTATGATCATTAAATGATTTTAACGCTTCAACCGCTTTCCATTTTTCAGGGATGCGATGCCCTGGGCTGGTCATAACGTCCATAATGCTATCTTGTAATGTACCATTTTTTAATAATAATCGGCGTAGATCGCCATCGGTAAATACACCCGTTATTTTATTATTATCCTGACAGATTGCAACTAAACCTACACCTGTTCGACTTAATTCTAGCATGGCATCTAACACCGTTGCCGTTTGTGAAACTTTAGGAATTTGATCGCCAGTTCGCATTACATCCCTCACATGATTGAGTAATTTGGCACCTAAGCTACCAGCAGGGTGAGAGCGTGCAAAATCTTCTTCTTTAAAGCCTCGTGCGCGCATGACAGCAATTGCTAGCGCATCGCCCATTAATAACGTGTTGGTTGAACTTGATGTTGGTGCAAGCCCCATTGGACATGCTTCTTTTTCAATTGAAATATCAAGAATGGCTTGGGCTGATTTAGCCAGCGGTGAATCTAATCCTCCAGTAATAGCAATAACGGGTACTTTCATTTCGGCAAGAATAGGTAAAATTAAATTAAATTCCTTGGCTCGGCCTGAGTAAGAAATTAAAACAGCTACATCGTTTGGTGTTACCATTCCTAAATCGCCATGCAAGGCTTCTGATGGATGCATAAAAAATGCTGGACTGCCTGTACTGGCTAATGAAGCCGCAATTTTTTTACCTATATGCCCAGACTTGCCAATACCTGAAACCACAACTTTACCTTTGGTGCTTAAAATAAGCTGACATGCGTTAACAAAATCGTTGCCTAGTCGATCTGGTAATTTTTGTGCTTCGTGTATCTCTAATTCAAGAAGCTCTCGACCATATTGTAATAATTTATCCATTTCAATTAGCCTATTGAATAAAAAAGTGAACGGTTAATCTATAATCGGTAAATAAAGGCAAAATGATTATAAAGCTAAATTAGTATCAGTTTAACAATTAACGGGGGAATATTCAAAGAAGAAAGCCTATTTGTAAAAAACTTTCAGGAAAGTATGCTTTTTAGTATGAATATCTATCCCTCCCTTAAACTTTAATCATTTAAACTCCCAAAATAACTTTAATTCCCAAGATAATTAAAATGATCCCAAGTAATTTATCAATTATAAATTGAATTCTAAAATAACGCCGTTGCACGCTTTGCGTTTGAAAAATAAACACCACAAAAGGCCACCAAAAAACGGCTTCAATCCCAATAATCATTGCAACGATAAGCTTATCCATCGTTGAGGATTCGGCATCAAGTACTTGAGTAAAAATAGCTAGAAAAAATAAGGTTGCTTTAGGATTAAGTAAATTACATAAAAATCCTTGTATAAAGGCTGATTTAGCCGAAATTGACGGTTTGTTTTGTTGCTTACCTATATAGGTCGTATTTGGTTTTGAGGTAATTAATGCCTTTATACCAAGCCATATTAGATAAGCAGCACCTGCATAACGTAAAGCATTATAAAGTAGCGGTGTGGTAGTGATGAGTACTGCAATGCCTGCAACACAGTAGCTCATATGAACTAAAATGGCTGTGATGACACCTAAACAGGTGAGTAAAGCCAATTTACGGTTATAACTCAAACTATTTTTTAGTATTAAAAAGAAATCAGGTCCAGGTGAAATCATTCCTAAAAAGCTGATTGTGGTGACTAAAATGAATGTATCAGACGTCATTTTGTTTGCCTATTTGAACACTTGGGCTGAATTATTGATTGTTGCAATGGTGGATTTATTTTGTTCAATAAACTGTTTTTTATCAAAATTAGGCTCGGTTAAATAGTCTGTCAAAAATTTGGCGTTACTTTCAACTTGTGCGCCGTTTAAAATTAAACGCGGCAAATCTATTTGATAAATGGTTTGATCAGACGTTTTTTGTAGATCTTGTGTGCGTGCATTTGTTAATAAATAAAGTTTGCGCTCTTTTTTTGAAAGACGATTGATTGTTGGTGTGCCAGAACCCATCATTAAATGATCTGGAAAAATGTAAAATACCGTGTTTTCCAATAATCCTTTATCTTTTAATTGTTGGATAAAAAGTCCTAAGTTATGATCTAACGAAGCTGCAACAAACGACATATTATCCGTCTTTGGTGAAATAACCGATCGCATTCGTTCATCAGCAAAACCATTTGGTGCATGGGTTGAAACAGTTGAAACAAACAAAGCAAAGGGTTTATTTGTTTGGCGCATGTCGCTAATTTGTTTTTGTGCAACATCGAAAATATCTTTGTCATACAACCCAAAAGGTGCCGGTGGATATTGTCCAACATAGTTTTTTTCGGAAATAACTTGCATACCAAACAGCTCAGCAGTATGACCAATGCCAGCAAAATCAGGGCTTGCCATGACATAACGGGTTTGATATCCCGCTTGTTTAAGCACATCCCCCAAACTGACTAAGTTTGTTTTATCTGCACGCATTAATGGTGATGTGGTATAGCCGCCAATTAAAAAAGGCATACCGGTCATATAAGTGTACATTGATGCGGTAGTCCAAGTGCTACCAGGGCTCATTGGCATATTAGCGAAAAAGGTATAATTTTGACGTAGTTGTCGTAAATTTGGCGTTATATCTTCAACATCAAAAAAGCCTTGTTCAAACGATTCCAAAGATAGCACAATAATATTTTTACCCTGATGGCTAACAAGCTGATTTTTGTTGGTATAGTTAGTCATGTTGAGCGATTGTAACGCTTGTTCAAATGGCTTACGAGGTGCGCTCGTGACTTGATAGATTTCGTATAAACGGCTGAATGGGCCATTGTGATAACTAATTGATGCTATTGCTAAAAAGCTTAATAACAAGCGGACTGCTAAATGACATTTGCGTTTGCACAAATCAGCGAGTTTTGTTAGCAAAAATATAAGGGTAAAAAAGACAACAATAACCAATACAGCTTGCAATTTAAAAATAAATAGCCCTTCGATGATGTCATTAATGTTTAAATTTACATAAAACTGATAATCAATAAAGCCACCACTAAAGTAGATAGAAGTGAGCTCCATTACAATAAAAACCGTCAGCAAAGTTATGGTTAAAAGTTGCCAATTTTTCTGTTTAAAAAGCGAGGCAAAAACAATTGTAATAATAAAAAGGGGTAAAATAATTAATGTCGATAATGGCATACGATCTGTTACTCAATTTATTCAAAAATCAATTTTGCCAAAGTATATACTTAATACACAAAAAATAAAAATATCGGCTAATATGTAGAAAAACACCGAGTTGTTTACGCTGCATGATTAAAATAATTTGCTAAAACTGCATAAGGCATTTTACCAAAAATCGCTTTATGCGTTTTTATTTAATTATGATTATTAATAAATAACTTAAGTTTTAATTTCCTATCTTTTGAACCGCTAAATATTTGCGGATAATGCCATATAACTATTAAGGGAAGTATTACGCTTTCTGCTTTTCCCCAGTTGTGTGAGTGAGTTTTTCATTTATATAAGAATTATCCCTTATTTTATTGGTGCAAAATTAGAGTAATTTTTGTAAAAAATATTCAGGATTCTATACCGTTTCATTGTAAAATTATTTTAAATTTAACTAGTTATAGATTTTAATCGATAAAGCATCAGGTTGCTTAAATGACTTGTTTAGCAAAGGTGTTTAGCCGCTATCAGTTACTGGTTTAAATAACATAACTAATTAATATTAAACAATATTTATTTAACAATTTTTTAAAACAGGTTAAATTTTACATTAAAACAGGGTATACTTTAAGGCAGCAATTCACTACCTAATTTAATGGCACTTGACTATATCCAATCACTCTTTTATCTAATCAAACGCCCAAATCAAACTAGCTTAAGTGAGGCAAAAAGTCTGCTTGAAAAAGCTAAAATAAGTCACCGACAAGATGCCTATCCTGTCATATGTCTGGTGGTGAAATGCGCCGTATTGCGATATTGTGAGCACTAATTTGTAGACCTCAAATAATTATTGCCGATGAGCCAACCAGTGATCTTGATGAAGAGAGTGCAACCGAGATTATGCAATTACTTACTCAAATTCATCAACAAGGTACAGCGTTATTGATTGTTGCTCATGATCATGATATTGCTGGTTATAGTCAAAAATTGATGAAAATATCAGCCGGACAGTTTGTTGATTGAGTTAGTAATTTATTAATTCAATTTATCCTATATTAACAGCGGATTGCAACCCATTTCGATCATAATTTTATTGAGTTTTAGTAATGGCAAGCCAACCAATGAATTAATATCATCGCCTTCTAGTTTATCAAACAGAGTAATGCCCAGTTCGTCACATTTAAAACTGCCTGCGCATTGTAGTGGCATCTCTTTAGCAATATAAGCATCAATTTCCGCATCGTTTAATGAACGAAAGGTCACTTTAAATGGTTCGCAAATGCTTGTTGATTGCATTGATTGCGTATTAATAACGGTCATTCCCGTATAAAAATAAAAGGCTTTACCACTGCTGTTTTTGAGTTGTGTGCGTGCGTTTTCAACAGTATGTGGTTTGCAAACGATTTGATTATCTAAGACACCAACTTGATCCGATCCGATAATTAAGCTATTCGGGTAGTCTGTCACTAATGATTGTGCTTTAAGTTTTGCTAGCCGAACCACCAATTGCTGAGCTGATTCGCCGACTAGCGGTGTTTCATCGCATATAGGTGGCACACAATCGAAAGGGATAGCTAATTTTTCAAGTATCTTTTTACGTGATGGTGAAGTCGAGGCTAATATGATTCTCATTTTAATTATCTCTTAAAATCCAAGCTGAAGGATGCGCATTAAAACCGATATGGGCATAATAATCAACTGCCTGTGGTGCAGCTAGTAGAGTAATTGAACATGATTTGTCAGTATTGTTTTTCACTTCTTTAATTAATTGCTTTCCGATGCCTTGTCGTTGATAATTTTCATCCACCGCGAGATCTGCCAAATAAGTGATATAAACAAAATCCGTTAAACAACGCGCAATGCCAATCAATTTATCATCATGCCAAGCAGTTACCACCAAATTAGCATTATCTAACATAGCTTGAAAGCGTACGGTATCGGTAAGTGGACGACGCTTGCCTAATGAACAATGACAATAAAGGGTGGTGGCTTGTTCGAGTGTCGGTTTGACATCAGAACGATAAATAATGCAATTCATGTTGATCTCCATCATAAAACGAATAAAAATAATTAAGGATTACATTTAAAATTAGTATCATACTAGCTAGGTAAAACCTATTCTAGTTTCGCTGAATATATAATCTAATCTATAACAAAGCAAGGAGGGGGTTATGTACAAAAAAATTTTAGTTCCTATCGATGTGCTTGAAGATGAATTAACTAAAAAAGTCATTCCACATGTAGAGTGCTTAGCCAGATTGTCTAATGCTGAAGTCATCTTTTTTCATGCCTTGCCTGTTTCATCGGCTATTATCAATGCTTATTCTTTTGGATTTGATGAATTTAAAGATCATGCAACAGTACAAACAGAACAATACCTCCATCAATTAATGGATTCGATTAATTTGCCGCATGAACATTTATCTTTTTCTATCGCATTTGGTCATCCAAGGGATGAAATCCTTGCATTAGCTGACGAAATCAAACCAGACTTAATTATTTTAGGATCACGCCGTCCTAATATTTCAACGCATCTTTTAGGATCGAATGCTGCTGGGGTGGTTCGTGGTGCTCAAACTTCGGTATTGGTGGTCAGATAGATTTTAGCTTATATGTTGAGTATGATTTTGGTTGTTATTTGCTGTTGTAATCTAAATTATTTTTAATCAGTATAGCTAGGCAAACGGGGGGAATGTACAGTAAAAATGACCCCCGTGAAAATGATTAAGTTTTTAATTTTTAGTCAATTAACGTTTAATGTTTAAAAAAAATAATCAACCAATTCACTTTATAAGGCGCTTATATCACTGCAAAAGAATTTCAATATGCTTTGAATTTTCAGGTGGTGAGTCGGTTATTAACGACGTTTGATGTTAATAGATAATTGAAAAAATAAATTAAATAAAAATATTAACTAAATTTTTGTGTGACTTTGGGTTGATATTTTATTAAGTTAGTATAAAACTCTGATATTTTTTAGTATTCAAAACCGAACTACAATAAAAAACACTAAAGCAGCCACGATGTTGATCCTTTTCTTTGATATAAATTAAAAAATTTTATAAAAGCTACATTTACAAAACCATGGCAACTTATTTATACTTTCCATAGATTTGATGAACAAAAAATTTCCATAAAATAAATATAGATTGTAATCAAGGATTGAAAGCATGCGAAGGAATAGCCGTTTGATGGCCTGTCATAAATTACAGGTAATTACAAAACAAAAACTATCCGTTTTAAGTTTTTCTAATTCGCAAATATTTTGCGATTGCCATTGCTCAAAATCAAGGTTTCTATCTTTCCTTATCAGACGACAATTTATCGGTATTAGCTTGTTATTAATTTTTAATAGCAATGTTGTAAGTGCTGTAAATACGGAAAATACCTATGTTGTAGAAACAGCTAATGTTATTATGGGTAGCGCACCTTATATAAGTTTTGATGGAGGTAGAACCAAAATATCAAGCACTGAAGATACGCTTTGGATGAGTTATAAAATGGGTAATAAAACTTTTCGATATACCCCAGCAAACAATCCCTCGTCACCACAAAATCCTATTTTATTACCAGAGTCGTTCAAAACGTTTGCCGATATTGATTCGGTCGTGCCTAAAAATTAATCAATACCGGATTGGGCAGAACTTCATGAGCAAGAAATACAATTTAATAGCCGTGACAATAGAGAATATTTTTTTGATGATGATGGCGACAAGATTAAGTCAGGAGCCGGCGAGCTAACACTAATCATAGCTGATAACGGAGATCATCTAGTTGATGAAGATTGGTGGATAAGTGAGCCTCAATTTGGTTATAAGCGTAGTGATCCTATTGATCCTTGCCGTTATAGCTATAGATTGATTTTAAAGTCTAGCATTTCATCAGTTACGACCGAATTAGGGATACCATCTGAGTCTTCAGGGGTGCCTGAAAATGTCTGGAAGCAGGACAGATGGTCTTTTGAGAAACTATTTATTGTACATGTTAAACCTACAGTTTCTAATCCCTACGTCTGTTGGGCATTTCCAATATACCAAGATCCAAGAGCTGATCATATAGGAAAGGAGTGGAAATCAGGCACTATTGATATTGACGATCCAAACGATATTTATTTGTATAGAGGGCGAAAGAGAGGGTTTTTACTGCAAAATATTAACCAGCCTTCGTCTAACTTTCCAACCATTGCCGGCGATTCTTTACAGTTTACTTTAACCGTTGCCGGTATCTTGCATAACGAACTAAGTTATAGTAAACAGCCAGCAAATTCGAATATTAATTTAACTATTAATGGCGTGGGTGAATATGATGATATTACGTACTATGGTCGATTCCCTAATGAGGCTATAATTACTCTATTAGGACCCAAAGAAGGGCAATCAGACACATCTTTCACCCCTACAACTTTTATAATTTATGCTGATAAAGCTAAAACTAAACCTATATATAGTTTTACAATCAGTCAATGGATCATTAAATCAAATTACAATCAGCCAACATTTAAAGAAAGTAGTGCATACTGTGAACGTATAGGGTATAGACTTCCGACTATACCAGAGTTAACCAATATGAAAAATCCTAAACTGGATTGGAATCAAGGTTATCCTCCTAGTCGTGAGGAATATGTGGCTCAAGCTCAACTTAAAGGGGGATTCTATCCTGAATGGGGGAGTCGAGAATTATGGCGACTTCCTTGGGGATCAAATACTGAGGTTTGGGTAAGCAATCATCATAAAAATGATAACTATTACTTAGTTGATTCGTATGGACGAATATCTTCAAAGCCAATGACAGCAAAAGCGGGACGGACGTTTTGTATCTCACCGTAATATTGAAAAGGTAGTTTTTCTGCAATAAAAAAAACGAATAAAATTTATTTGGTTATCATTTTAATTTTTAGATGAAATCAACCGCCATGTAGGCGGTTTCATTTATTGATGTTTCACAATAAAACAACAGTGAATCTGTTTGTTACGTTTAAAATCAAGCGATAGCGTTTTATTGGTAATTTCTTGATAGGTTAAACCTAGGTTTTGCATACCAACACTATCCATTTTAAAACCACGCTTATTATTCGAAAAGATAATTGTTCCATTAGGACGTAACAAGCGTTTTAAATCGGTCATCAATTTTAGGTGATCACGCTGAACATCAAAGGTTTCGTGCATGCGTTTCGAGTTTGAAAATGTAGGCGGATCGATAAAAATTAAATCGAATTGCTCATCAGCCTGAGATAAATAGAGCAAACAATCAGCCTGAATTAATCGATGTTTTTTACCCGTTAAACCGTTTTGTTTTAAATTGCGATCAGCCCATTCCAAATAGGTGCGTGACATATCGACCGTGGTGGTTGATTTTGCTCCGCCAAGTCCGGCATAAACTGTTGCGCTACCTGTATAGGCAAATAGATTTAAAAAGTCCTTGCCGGCACTCATTTCACCAATCATTTTTCGTGCTAAGCGATGATCTAAAAACAAGCCGGTATCTAAATAATCGGTCACATTGACCCAAAATGCGGTTTTGCGTTGATTAATTGGGTATTCATGTACTAAAAAATAGTCCTGCTTTTGCCCAAGCTTTTGGTATTGCTGTTTACCTTTTTGCTTTTCACGCGTTTTTAATACTAGCTGATCGGCAGTAAGTTCAAGTACTGACATGGTTGCATTGATAATATCAAAAAGTCGCTGGCGCGTTTTTTGTGGATCAATATTTTTAGGTGCGGCATATTCTTGCATTACTATTTTATCTTTATAACGATCGATAGCAACGTTGTATTCAGGTAAATCCGCATCATAAAGTCGATAGCATTCTAGCTGTTCTTGAGCCGCCCATTTTTCTAACTTTTGTCTATTTTTGCGTAATCGATTAGCAAAGTCTGTAGCTGGCAACGTTGGATTATTGATTGGATGTTCAGTGTTACGCTGAGCAATGACATAATTTTTTTGTATACAGTCCAGCGGACCATTTTTGGCTTTGAATTGTCTGTCTGCTCGCATTTGTAAGCAATCTAATAATTGTGGTGCGCCGCTAAATAGCGATAATTTCCACCCACCAAAATTTTGTTTAATTTGTTGACCGAGTGCCGTATGCAAAGCAATAAGTGCTGGCTCACTTTCTAAGCGTTCGCCATAAGGTGGATTGCTAATAATCATACCGGTTGTTTGTGCTAGTAATGGATTACTTAATTGCGTTACATCTTGCACTGAAAACGTAATTAAATCACCCACACCTGCTTGGATGGCATTTTGTTTGGCTCGTTCAAGTACTGCTGAGTTATTATCGTAACCAATAAAAGGGGTATTGGGTTTGCAAACATTTTGTTTGGCTGAAAATAATAGCTCATTCCATAAAGTTGGATTAAAGCCTTTCCAAGCAAAAAATCCCCATTGTTTGCGTTGTAATCCCGGTGGGATTTTTGATGCAATCATAGCGGCTTCAATCAGTAGCGTGCCCGAACCACACATTGGGTCAAGTAATGGTTCATCACTTTGCCAACCTGAACGCATAATAATGGCAGCAGCAAGGGTCTCTTTTAATGGTGCTTGCCCCGTTTGCTGGCGATAACCACGCTCATGTAAGCTATTACCACTCAAATCTAAAGACAGTGTGACATGGTTTTTATTTAAATAAGCATGAAGCCGAATATCTGGATCTTGCTTTGCTACATTGGGTCGTTGGTTGGTATTACGTAAAAAATGATCGACAATAGCATCTTTGATCTTAAGTGCACCATATTGGCTATTACGAATAAACTCATTAACACCAACAAAGTTAATCACAAAAGCGTTATCGACAGCAAAAATATCAGTCCATTTAATATTGAACACGCAAGAATACAGATCTAAATCGCTATAGATATCAAATTCGGCTATTGGCAATAAAATACGCGATGCTAAACGTGACCATAATAGTGATTGATATAAAGTTGTTTCGTTGGCATCAAAATAGACACCGCCTTGCGTAATCTTACAATTGGTTGAACCAATTTGTTCTAACTCTTTTTTTAATAACTCTTCAAGCCCGCGAGATGTGCTGGCAAATAGCGTTTTCATGCATAATCCACTTTACAATAAAATTGCTGGCATTATACCGACTAATTGCAATAGTGGGAAATAAAGGCTGAATTTAACAAGAATATTGTTTAATGAGTGATAATAATTTTGTAAGGAAGTTTAATGAAATCTATACATTTAAGTACAGATAAAATTTGTAATTTTACTTATCAAAAAATATTTGATAAGTGCATTGATTTTATTTTTTTGTGGATTCTGGAGGTTGCACTGTTTTAGAGAGTAATGACAATACTTTTCCATTCTCAAGATAGGGTGATAGTGGTAGTTTTTATAATTTTGATGACAAATAGTCAAAACAAGCCAAAGCAGAATCAGCCCAATATAAAGCTGATAGGGCTGAATTAGGTTTAGTCAAATATTAAAAAGTCAGTATGAACATTATTGGTTAACCAAACGCCATTATCAGCTAGATAAAACTTAAAGCCTTGTTGATGCATTAGTAAGGCTTTTACCTTTAATACAATAGATTTACCGTGGCGTTTCCCTACAGTATTAGCTGTCTGTTCATTAATAGATAAATGGACATAATGGCGATCACCTGCAATTAATCCTTGTTTTTTTATTGAATCAATAAAGCGCGTTGCTGTACCATGATATAAAAATTCGGGTGGTACTTGTTCAACATACTTAATTTTAACTTGTTGAGTTGAATGTCCTTGTGCTGCGCGTATTTTTAAACCATCTTCTGAAATCATAAAACGTCTTTTATCGCTTGTTTTGACAACTTCTTCGATTAATTCTTTGGTAAGTGATTCACCATGTTGATTAGCTTGTAGGATCAAGATATTAATATCGACCCATCCTTCAGTATCTAAGGTTATACCAATAGCTTCTGGTTGATGTCTTAAAATATAACTTAAAAATTTACTCGTTTTATTTAATTGATTGTTCATGTTTTATATCCTTTATTCTTCCTATCAACTATTATAGATCTTATCAATCCCTTTAAAAACTCGTAAGTCATACCCTTTTATAGCCGATTGTGGTTTAGGGATAGGCTTGTTCCCTTGAGCTATGTAACTGACAACATAAAATTTATACTGATATTAATTGCATTCCTTTTGCAATGGTTGGCTTTTCCTTTTGCATATCCAATCAATAAATCATTTAAAAACAAATATTTTTTATTTTAACGGTATAGAATCCTGAATTATTTTTACATGTGTAGTATCGGAAGGCACGATTGCTATTTGCGGTGAAGACGATCACACGCATTTGGTAAGTAAAATGGGTATGAAACGTTAATCATGCCCAATTGCATAGTTTAAATCTACAAGGCAAGTTCCACAATCGACGTTAATCAAAATAAGTTTAGTAAAAACCGTGCATCTCAAACATTAATAAAACATCGATTCAGCGTTAATGATTGTACAATGTTTAATGGGTTTTATTGTGCCTTTAATAATGTCACACAGTAAGGTAGCTGACTGTTTCCCCATTTTAAACAAAGGTTTACAAATTTTGCATAAACTATCTAATTCATTGTATTTAAGTTCTTTAGAGGCACTAAAATACGATATCGTAAGTGGTTTAGTCAGTTTTGCTTTACTTTCATTGGCTTGATGTAATGTTCCCAAAACCATGCAATCAGGTGAACGATGATGTTGCTCTTTAAAATGATTTTCGTGTAAGTAATTTAAGCTAAAGTTATCGGCACAAATCACAGCAGTGGGTGTTTTTGTGCCGTTTATTAATTTTTTAATAGCTGATCTAGCATGTTGATAGGTAAAGCAGCCTTGAATAATATACCTGGGTTCGATAGTAATATTTGCGCGTAACAAAGCTTGCTTATAACCTTGCTGCAAAAGTACTGAATTCATCGTTTTGTCATCATTAAGTAAAATGGCAATTTGGTTATGATGATTATCAATCAAATATTGCGTCATTTGATACCCAATGAATAAATGGTCAAAGTGAACACAAACAAAATCAAGTGAAAAATGATTAACTAATACAATGGGGGGTAATGTGCTTTTATAAGAGAACAGTGTTTTTAAGTATGGGGCATCATTGATAATAATAATCCCATCAAAGGCATTTTGTGCCACATAACGAATAATATGATGGATATCACTTTTTTTATTATAAGGAAACTGCAGATAAAACAGTTGATACTGTTCTTCTTTTAAAACTTGCTCTAAACCAATATTGATTAAGCTTTTTGAAAACAGTTGGTTATCAATAATTAATATTTTTTTACTATTATGTATTGGTTGATAAGGGTTGAAGTTTTTTGATGTGTCCATATTTAACGCCTCAATAGCTTGATAAACACGTAACTGAGTTTGAGGCGATGTCAAATGTGGCTTTTTTAACACTCGAGAAACTGAAGCAACAGAAATATTGGCTTTTTTGGCAATCGTTGATAGGGTAATTTTTGTCATAATTACGCTTAAAAGTGGATTAAAGTGACTTATTACTTTACCGATATCAGGTTGATTTGTAAGCGATCAAATTTTGTTTTGTCGATCTATGTTCCAAAATATCTATGACAGATATCTAAAGAAGTTTAAATGGATATGTTTTATTAAAGCATGGCATAAATAATATAACCATATTATATAGTGTGGACGATCTACTTACTTGAATAAAAGAATGATTATTAAAAATTTAGATACAGATTAGTGTTTTATTCTATTAACAAAAAAGATAGAATCAAGCCATACTAAAATAAAATGGATAAAAGGAATTTTATATGAAACTGAAATTTTTATTGGGTGCAATTTTATTTATGTTTAGTTATTGTGCCTGGGGGCAATTACTTGATATTAACCCTAAATATTGTGGTGAACCATTTTTTATGAGTGTTGATATGCACCAATTGCAACAAGATTGCGCTAGAAACGAAGATGAATATCATCAACTCGATAAAAAAGAAAAGCTAAAATATGATAGCCGTTGCCCACTCAACAATTTGAAATTTGATTTTAAACAGTTAGATAAATTAATCGATGATGATCCTATTGTCTATAATGGTAATGATTTTCAACTAAAATTAAGCATTAGCCCAACTAATCCTAAGAATAAAAACGAGGAAGATTTACCTAATTCAGGGCGAGATATTACGTTATCTTTAATCAGCAAAAATCAGGTAATTGATAAGCTTTTTTTAGCAAATAACTCTTTTTCTAATAATCCTACTCTTTGGAATGGCTATCAGCATTACTATATTGCCCCAAGTGGCGATATTTACACATTATTGTCAATAAAATCAGAACCGATTGAGTCTGAGTCAGGGACGTTTCCTACATTATGGAAGCATTACAATATTGACTCGAGTAATATGAAATTTGGGCTTAAAGAAATGCAAATTAACATGCCAGAAGCAACTTATCAAATTATTTATCCTAACCAATTTAATACTAAATTTCACGAAGGTGCTGTTGAATATGGTTTAACATTAGAAGAGTCCATTGCACTGTTTAATCAATCAGCTAAAAATGGATCTTCTGATTATAGTCTTGATTTTAGAGTCTATCGTTATTATCAAGATCAGCTAAAAGAGAAAGTAAAGCAGCTTGATAATAAAAAACAACAGCAAGATTCATTGCTGGCATTGGAACAAAATATAAATACAGCGTGTTTAATTACACCAGCGCCGATTTATGAAAGTGATATTGAACCTTATTTAGATAAAGTTTTGACTTGCTTAATTGATCAACATCGGCAGGCAATCAAACACGTGGAAGATGAGTTAGCCAATTAGTATTATTTGGCAATCAATATAATAAGTAAGTATAAATTTTATTAGTAAAGATAATTCGTTATTGGTGAAGACTAAAAAATTCTCTTATTTGTTTGAATAGTCAAATAACCTGTGAAAATGTAAACTGCTAAATTCATTTTCGAGTATTATCAAAAGCTCAGTATCAACAAAGCCATCTTAATGATGGCTTATCGTTTTAATGTTCAGAATCACAGTCAATTAAAATCTATTCATCTAATGCTATTGTCATGTATCTTTTTCCGCTATCTTTGACAATATAGTGATATAATTACCGCTAAATTTTTTATTGGGTTTATAAATATGTCTGCATGGAATATTGCTATTGTGGGGGCGACAGGCCAAGTTGGCTCTGCGCTAGTTGAGTTGCTACAGCAATGTAGTTTACAAGACGGTAGTCTAAAAATTGAAAATCTCTATCTAGTAGGTAGCGATAACAGTGCTGGTGAAATTGTTCGTTTTGCTGGCAAAAATTTAACAGTGATTGACAGTACACAAATGGACTGGAGCGAGTGCCATTTTGCTTTTTTTGTTGCTGATGCTAAAACCAGTGAAAAGTATGCGCAAGTCGCAGCACAATCGGGGTGTATAGTGATTGATGCAAGTGGTTATTTTGCTCAGCAAGATCATATTCCATTAGTGGTACCTAAAGTTAATAATAGTGTATTGACCGAATACCGTAATGAAAACATTATCGCCGTTGCTAGTGCCACTGTATGTCAGTTGTTGCGTTGTGTTGCTTCGTTAACTGATATGGAATTATTAACAAATTTACATGCGACTAGTTTTATCCCAGCATCATTGTATGGCAAATCTGGCGTGGATGAACTGGCAGGGCAAAGTGCTCGCTTGTTAAATGGTATGCCGGTTGATAATCAACTGTTTGATAAGCAATTAGCTTTTAATCTATTACCGGTATCGCACGAACATCACGATGCAATACTCGGAGAAAAATCCCAAGTTGATCAAATCCGTAAAGTATTGAGTAATTATGAACTTCCTGTCTCTATCGAGTCAGTGATTGTGCCCGTGTTTTATGGCGTGTCACAAGCCATTAATGTATCAAGTAGTTTGCCAATTGAATTAGATATGGCACGCTTTGATGAATTTGGTGTTGAAGTGCAAGGCGATAATTTGCCAACGCCAGTGACCGAAGTCAGTACCGAATCAGAACACAATTTGGTTATAAAATTGGCGAATTTAAGACACAGTTATGGTCATTATGAACAAATTCAATTTTGGTCAGTGGCCGATAATATCCGTTATTTAGGGGCATTGATGTTAATTGAGACGCTTGAGATACTGATTAATGACTACCTGTAAAATTGCCCTGGGTATTGAATATGATGGCAGTGGTTATTTTGGCTGGCAACGCCAGCAATCTGTCGATTCTATTCAAGAGCGGCTAGAATCTGCGTTATCCATTATTGCTAATGCGCCAATCAACGTATTTTGCGCCGGTCGAACCGATGCTGGCGTGCATGCGACAGGACAAGTAGTGCATTTTGAAACCCAAGCTGCGCGTTCACCGAGTGCTTGGACAATGGGGGTTAATTCGCATTTACCTGATAATATTGCCGTGCGCTGGTCACAAATAGTTGAGGATAGTTTTCATGCAAGGTTTAGTGCGACAGCTCGACGTTACCGTTATGTGATCTATAATCATCGCTATCGCCCTGCGATTTTAGCTAAAGGGGTGTCACATTATTATTTGCCATTAAACGAAATATTAATGCACCAAGCTGCGCAGTATTTATTAGGTGAAAACGACTTTTCATCATTTCGAGCGGCTCAATGCCAATCAAGAACGCCTTGGCGTAATATTCATCACATTGAAGTGATAAGACAAGGTGCATATATTATTGTTGATATTAAAGCCAATGCATTTGTGCACCATATGGTACGCAATATTGTGGGGAGTTTACTTGAAGTTGGTGCGGGTAATCAGCGTCCAGAGTGGATTGATGAACTTTTGCAAGCTAAGGACAGAACGCAAGCTGCCGCAACAGCAAAACCAGAAGGATTATATTTAGTTCAGGTGGATTATCCATCCGAATACCAAATACCCGATCCGAGTTTAGGTCCATTATTTTTAAAATAAGCAACGTAGCTTAGCAATAAATTCAATTTAGAACAAAAGATGAATGTAATGAATACTGATCGAACAAGCACAAACAAAGATTATAAAAATCAAGATACGAAAAAATCAAATCTGCACAATATCAAGCTTCCACCGCACTCGATCGAAGCTGAACAAGCGGTACTGGGTAGCTTGATGCTTGATAATCAACGTTGGGATGCGGTATCTGAAATGATCACTGAGCGGGATTTTTACTCACGTCATCATCAATTGATTTTTTCTGAAATGCATACCTTGGTCAGCAAAGGGACACCAATTGATTTAATTACCCTTTCTGAAAGTCTTGAAAGTAAAGACCTATTAGCCGATGTAGGTGGTTTTGCTTATTTGGCGGAGCTTTCTAAAAACACGCCAAGTGCGATTAATGTTGTTGCTTATAGCGATATTATTCGCCAACAAGCGATTTTGCGGGAATTAATCAGCGCATCAAATGATATTGCTGATAACTGTTATGCCACCGAAGGGCGCGATAGTACCGAAATTTTAGACTTGGCGGAAAGTAAAATCTTCCAAATTGCTGAAAGCCGGACTAAACAAGGCGAAGGCCCAAAAAGTATTACCGAAGTCTTAGAAGCAACGGTAGCTAAGATCGAAGAATTGTTCCAACGCCCGCATGATGGTGTGACAGGGGTTTCAACCGGTTATATTGATTTAGATAAAAAAACGGCTGGTTTACAGCGTTCTGATTTAATTATTATTGCAGCAAGGCCATCAATGGGTAAAACCACATTTGCCATGAATTTGTGTGAAAATGCTGCCCTAGAGCAAGAAAAGCCAGTATTAATATTCAGCTTAGAAATGCCATCAGAACAAATTATGATGCGTATGTTAGCGTCACTTTCGCGTGTTGACCAAACCCGAATTAGAACAGGGCAACTACAAGACGATGATTGGGCAAGAATTTCAAGCACTATGGGCTTATTGCTGGAAAAGAAAAATATCTATATTGATGATTCATCAGGCTTAACGCCAATGGAGTTACGCTCAAGAGCCAGACGTATTTATCGTGAGCATAAAGGGTTAAGTATGATTATGGTCGATTACTTACAATTAATGCGTGTGCCGAATATTTCTGAAAACCGAACATTAGAAATTGCCGAAATATCGCGCTCACTAAAAGCCTTGGCGAAAGAGTTACAAATTCCTGTTGTTGCACTTTCACAGCTTAACCGTAGCTTAGAGCAACGTGCTGATAAAAGACCGGTTAACTCAGATTTACGTGAATCGGGATCTATTGAACAAGATGCCGATGTGATTATGTTTATCTATCGTGACGAGGTGTATAACGAAGCATCTGAACATAAAGGTATTGCCGAAATCATTTTAGGAAAACAACGAAACGGTCCAATTGGTAAAGTACGATTAAAATTCCAAGGTCAGTTTTCACGTTTTGATAATTATGCAGATAACAGTAAATATCTGGATGATGAGTAAAAATTAAAAGTAATAAGCATCAATAACAGCGTAAATAGGGTTACAACTCTATTTACGCTGTTTTTTATCGCCATTAAAAAGCAGTTTTAAAAGCGGTTTCAATAGTAGAAAAAAAATCACTTTAACGGTGCACTTTTTTGTGAGCAACAAACAGATAAGTTTGGGCAAATAAAAAAAGAGTTGCTTGTAAAATAACGATACAAGCGCTGGTTGACGCATCTACATAGTAACTTATCAAGGTTCCCATCACCGTTGAAAATGTCGAAACCAATACGGCAATCACTAACATCCATTCAAAGCGTTTACTTAACGAAAAAGCAGTTATGCCCGGTGCTATCAACATCGCAATAACTAAAATCATCCCAGCGACTTTTAATGATCCTACAATAGTTAAAGCCAGAACACTCAACAAACCGTAATGTAGTAACTTAACGGGTAGTCCTACAACTTTAGCCTGCACAGGATCGAAGCAATAGAGCATCAGATCACGGCGTTTAATAATAATTAAAAGCGACACAATTACAGCAATAAAGATGATCTGTTTAAGCTCGTCATAACTGGTGCCAAGCACACTACCAAATAGAATATGATTTAAATGTTGCGACGTATCCACCTTAGAAAATAATACTAAACCGAAAGCAAACATCCCTGAAAACACAATCCCCATGACCGTATCTTCTTTGATGCGACTGTTTTCTTTAATATAACCTGTTGCAACCGAGCAAAATAGACCTGAAGCAAAAGCACCAATGATAATCGGGATACCTGCTACATATGCCAGCACAATGCCGGGTAAAACCGCATGCGAAATCGCATCCCCCATTAACGACCAGCCTTTTAACACTAAAAAACAAGATAGTAGGGCACACACAATACCGGTTGCTAACGAAGCTAAGATTGCGCGTTGAATAAGAGGAAGAGTAAGCGGATAATAGATATATTCCCAAAACTCTGTCATACCTGCCTCCCCTTATGTAAACGGCTTTGGCGGATCCTAAGGCGATTTACAATTAACCCTTGCTGCGGAGCAAATAAGAATGCAGCAATAAATATTAGCGTTTGCAACGTAACAATAACGCCACCAGTTTCACCATTTAAAAAGTAACTGATCCAAGCACCAATAGCACTTGTTACAGCGCCAATTAGCACCGAAATAATCAATAAGTGCGAAAATCGGTTAGTCAATAAGTAAGCGGTTGCACCAGGTGTAACAACCATAGCAATTACTAAAATGGCGCCAACAGTTTGCAGTGCCGCAACAGTGCAGGCGCTTAAAATGGTAAAAAATAGGATTTTTAATGGTAGTGGTTTTAATCCAATGGATCGGGCATGGGTTTCATCAAAAAAAACGACTAACAAATCCTTCCAAAAAAAGAAAAGTAATATAAATGACACCAAAATAATGATTTGCACTTGCCACATATCACTATCATCAATCCCTAGAATATTACCAAATATAATGGTTTGCGCATTGATTGATGTTGGATTGAGCGAAATAATTAACAAACCGACAGCAAAAAAGGTTGAAAAGATAAAACCGATAATGGCATCTGCTTTTAATCGCGTAAAGGCACGTACGAGCGTAATTGCCAGTGCAGCGAGTAATCCGGTAAAAAAAGCACCAACAGAATAAGGCACCCCCAACGCATAAGCCCCTGCAACTCCCGGCACAACAGAATGCGAAAGCGCATCGCCCATGAGTGACCAACCTTTTAACATTAAAAAAGCCGATAAAAAAGCACAGGCAGCACCCACAATACTACTTACCCAAATTGCTTTTAACATAAAACCGTAGGTGAATGGTTCAAGTAACAGTTCCATTTATTATTACCCTTTTGGTTCATTATCGTGATGGTTAACTAGCAAATCTCGATGAGGTGAGTCATGCTTACCTTCCCCATAAAAAATTGCAGCACGTTCATCATCGGTTAAGATCGATACTTTACGAGGATCTTCATCATCGTGCAATTGTTCGCCCGACAAACTCAGATAACGCAGCGCACCACCAAAGGTAGTCATTAAATTTTGTGGTGTAAAGGTTGTTTTAGTTGGACCAAAGGCCAAAACAGTTTGATTAATTAATACCACTTGATCGCAAAATTCAGGCACACTACCTAAGTTATGAGTTGAAACTAAAATCAAATGGCCTTCTTTACGCAGATCTTTCAACAGATCAATAATGGCATTTTCCGTTTTAACATCAACCCCAGTAAAGGGTTCATCTAACAACAGCACTTTACCTTGCTGAGCTAACGCTCGAGCTAAAAATACCCGTTTTTTTTGCCCACCTGATAGCTCACCAATTTGACGATGCTTAAAATCGAGCATATTAACGCGTTCAAGGGCAAGATCGACCTGTTTTTTATCTTCTTTACTTGGAATACGCAAAAAGGACATATGTCCATATCGCCCCATCATGACCACATCTGATACGAGCACAGGAAAATCCCAATCGACTTCTTCGGTTTGTGGCACATAGGCAATGATATTTTGTTTTAAGGTCTGCTTAACTGACATATCATTAAATGTGACATGACCACGAGTTGGACGAACCATGCCCATAATGCTCTTAAATAACGTCGATTTACCGCTACCATTAACGCCGACTAACGCGCAAATAGTGCCACCATTTAAGCGAAAGCTAGCATCATAAATTGCGGTATGACCATTATTATAAGTCACGGTGATATCATCAACATTCAAGCAAATTTGAGTCATTATTTTTCAAATCCTTTAGCGATAGTTTCAACGGTCACTTTGAGTAGATCAATATAAGTGGGTACAGGGCCATCTTTAGTTGAAAGTGAATCGACATATAAAACGCCACCATATTTAATATTGGTTTCTTTACTAACTTGTTTGGCGGGCTTATCTGAAATAGTACTCTCACTAAAAATAACAGGAATATCATTTGCTCTAACTAAGTCAATTAAATGCCTAACTTGCTGAGGGGTGCCTTGTTGCTCAGCATTGATTGGCCAAAGGTAAGCTTCTTTCAAATTATAGTCACGAGCCAAATAACTAAACGCACCTTCACTGGTGACTAACCAACGCTTGGCTTCAGGAATTTTAGCTAAACGCTCACGTAATGGTGCATCAAGTGCTTTGATTTTAGCAATATAATCGGCTGCATTTTTATTATAGATCGTGGCATTTTGCGGATCATATTTAACAAACGCTGCACGGATATTTTCAACATAAGTTAAAGCCAACGTTGGTGACATCCAAGCATGCGGATTCGGGTTACCTTTATAACTGCCTTCTTGAATTGGCATCGGCTCAATACCCTCTGTCACGACAACCGAAGGTACATCTTTAACGTCTTCAAAAAAACGTTTAAACCAAAGTTCTAAATTAAGACCATTCCATAATACTAAATCGGCAGAAAGCACTTTAGTAATGTCTTTGGGGGTGGGATCGTATTCATGAATTTCAGCCCCGACTTTGGTAATTGACTCAACATCAGCAGCATCACCAGCAACATTTTGCGCAATATCTTGAATAATGGTAAAGGTGGTTACCACTTTAAATTTTTTTTCTACCGCATGGGCAGATGCGCACACACCCATTAAAATAATCAACGAGGCTAAAATAGCGCTTAAAATTTTCAAAAAATTGAACTTCATTAGCGACTCCTTGCGTTTAACATATAATCAAATAGCGAGACACGAATGATTAGCCGTAACAAATCAAGAAAATATCTTTTTTATTTAATTACTTGTAATGATGAAACATGATGACTAATTCATAATAACAATTAACTTAAACGTTAATGATAATTATTATTATTTGAGAAATAAAAGTCAAATCCTTTTTAAAACTTACTATTTCTATTAACTGGTTACCTAGTTATGTCTTTAATTCATTTTATATAAAACTAAAATAAATAGTAGCTAATTCCATCTATTTAAATGATAGTTACAGTAGAAAAAAATGATCAAATGAATTGGCATAAACCACATATTTTTAACTATGTGGTTTATGGATTTTAGGGAAATGTGAAAGTAATTTTATTGGTAAATCGTTAATTTAGAAAGAAAAACGATATCCTCCATTGACTTGTAATAAATCAAATCGGCTACCCGGTGAGCTTTCTAAATCCAAATAAATATTATGTTGTTGATTCAACTGTGCAGTTATACCTACCCCATTATTCCACCAATTGCCTTTGAATGAATGCTTTTCTTTACTTGTATTTAATTTATAGTAAGTATCACCATTAAATTCTCTAACAATTCCTGTTTTAGCATAGATATTGATATTATTGTTGTCTGAATTGATCTCGTATCCAAATAATGCAGATGCTCGACCAATTAACGAATTATAATTGCCTAATTTTACTTTAAGTCCGTTGGTAGCATTAATTGATGTAGCATTTTGGTGACTGTAAGACAATTGAGATTGGGGTTCAATATAAAAATCATTCAATTTAAATTTCTGACCTAGCTCCAAAGATAAACCAAGTCCATTGGTATGACCTGTTCCTTGAACATGATTATTGGCTGTATCTTTAACCTTAAAGTGATTTTTTTGACGAGCATATTTGGCAACACCATCAACATAAAATCCGTCATTGTTTAAATAAGTTGCGTAAAGACCAGTATTAAATGATTTTAAAGATCCGTCCCCTTTGCGATAATCTGGATCACCATAAGTTTGTCCAACAAAAGCACCGACTACAAAAGGTGAGTCTTCAGATAACTGTTTATCTGCACCAAATTGAAATCCATGATAGCTCATATCAAATTTACTTAATTTACCGCCAGAAAATGAATCCAACTTACCAGAAAAACCGCGTAACCAAACATCACCAAACTGTCCACTTGTTCGAATATCACCAAGGCGTTTGAGTAAAGTTTGGGTTTCAATATAGCTCATTAAATAATTACTGTTAAGAAACCCAGCACTAGCCATTGCTGATGAAGTAATAGTAGGATGAGCTGTTAACACATAATTGTTACCCTCTTTATTTAGGGAATATTGATAACCACCAAGTTCAACATTATGATTTGTCTTAAACTCAGCAGTACTTGTGGCATTATTATCAATTTCGACTAAAGTTAATTTTTCTTTACCTGTGGTATTAGACGCTCCATTATTTGTTAAATTTAGGGTATGAGTTCCCTCTGCGGATATGGGACGGTTTGTGTCAGCTGATTTTGAAATAATAATTTTATCGCTTTTCTCTGCAGCAATGTCGGTACGTAAATCAAAACTTGATTCACCTTTTAAATTCTCAATGGTTAACTCTACATAGTTACCATTAGAATTATCATTAACAAATTTTATCGAACCTTGTCCAGATAGTTCGGTAAGATAAGAATCTTCATCGGTTATTTCCCAAGAAGCGCCTTTGGCAAGATTCATTTTTATAACTCCAGTGGTATCAGGATTACCACTATTAGGATCATCTGGATCGCCAAATCCTGACACTCGACCTACAATTTTGGAACCGGAGGCTAAATCTAATATAATTGTTCCTCCAAAGCTTGCATCGATATCGCCATTAATTATTGATTTATTATTGATTCTTAAGACCCCATTTTCAATAGAACTAATATTACCATCAATAAATGATTTGCCATTTAATGTTAAATTTCCATCAGAAATAAAAATAGTATCTGACCATTCACGATCGTTAACGCTTAATGTTGTTTTTCCATTAACGATGATGGTTGAATCTCCAAGTAAAGAAATTGCATCAGAATCATGTCCTTGCATATGAATTGTAAGATCACCATTAAAAATAGTGGAAGATGTAGAAGGAGTTGAAGGAAAAGAATCTAGCCCTGCAATTGTTACGCCATCTTCTATGCGATTAGCTTCTCTTTGGATATTGATCGTGACATTTTTTTCAAAAACAGTATTGCTATTAGCAAATATAAAGATACCTGAAGATATTTCCCCATTGACTTTGTTTAAATTGTGAGTAACAGGAATATTAACTTCATTTGTATATGTCTGATTTCCTTGTAGCTCAAGTGCATTTACTACTAATGGTGTGGCTAGGGATAATCCTAAAATTATTTTATTTTTCATCTAATAATTTCCTTTCTTCTATAATTAATGGCAGTCTAACAATAAAACAATTATTGTTCAATAATTAATCTCAACAGGATTATTACCTTATAGATTTTTAACAATATCATTAATTAGTCATTTTGACTTGAATCTTTAATTAACGAGAGTATAAGGGTAAATAAATAGTTCCTTTTTAATCCAAATAAAATAGGGGGGGATTAGTATGAAATTACGAAAGGTGATGATTATCGGCGTGGGTAATGTTGGATCAACAACAGCCTATACATTGGTTAACCGAGGTATTTGTGAAGAAATCACACTCGTTGACCTCAATAAAGAGCTAGCCTATGGACATGCGCAAGATTTATTAGATGCCGCAGCTTATCGACAAAATATGGTCAAAGTTAGCTTGCGTGAATCGACTGATTGCGCTGACATAGATATTGCCATTATCACCGTTACATCAGGCATTGCCCAAAAAAGCCGAGCCGAAGAGCTTGCAGGAACCTCAAAAATTATTGCCAGCATAGTACCTAATATGATGAAAAATGGTTTTAAAGGCATATTTTTAATTGCAACCAACCCTTGCGACGCTATCACATATCAAGTCTGGAAACTATCAGGGCTACCGCGTCATCGCGTAATTGGTACAGGGGTATGGCTTGATACGGTACGATTACGTCGATTATTGGGCGAAAAAATGGACATAGGACCACAAAGCATCGACGCCTTTATTGTGGGCGAACATGGTGATTCACAGTTTCCAGTTTGGTCTCATTCATCAGTTTATGGTATTAATTTAAATGATTTACAAAAAAACAAAATAGATTTTGACGAAGTGGGCAGCCAAGCTCGAAAAATGGGCTTTGAAATTGCGAATCGAAAACACTGCACCGAATATGGTATTGCCAGCACTATCACAGAAATCTGCCAACATATATTCACCAATAGTCACCGAGCATTAGCGCTCAGTTGCATTTTAAACGGAGAATATGGCTATAAATATGTTGCTATTGGTGTACCGGCGATTCTTGATCAACATGGAATCAAAAAAATCATAGAGCTTGATTTTACCGAAAGCGAAAAACAGCTATTTGAAAAAAGTATTAATATTGTTAAAGGCTATATTGATCATATCAAATTACCGTAGTACAAGTTGTTTTTATTATTGCTCAATTGGCGCACTAACCTAGCGTTATCCATTGGTGGCGTCATTGTATGCACAATACGCCACGAACAAGGTTTTTATTACTATCATAGAAGAAATAGTTTTGGAGTATAACGGCTAATCTTCTAAGATGATTTTAAGTTGGTTTTTAAGTTGATGATACTCTGCATCACTTAAAAAATGGTAACGGGTATCTCTGATATAGCCGGCAATTTTTTTATATGTATTAAGATGCTCAGATACGGGATAGCAAGCAATATAATCATTAAAAGCAGCAACATCGGCAATGTCTGCAAACTGCTTTTTATCGAGGTTGTTTAAATAGCCTTTAAGGTCAAGGGTTTGGCAGTTTGGCGTATGTTCTTCTCGCCAGAATTGATTGTTTTTAAACTGGTAAGTTAACTTTGCATTCTTTTCATAATCATAATGATTATCTTTGACATCAATAAAATAACCTAGTTCATAATTGGCATTGATATGCACATAAAATAAATTATTAAGCACTAAAGATGAATAAAAGAACAAATGATCTTCATGCCCAGTTTTAGCTGACAAAATAAGCGCATCTAAATATTTTCCGTTTTCATCGAAGGCATTGAGTATGGTTAAATCCTCCATAATGCCTTCACCTTCACTATCAAAGGTAAAACTATAGAGTACAAATCGAATATTATTGATTTCAAAACGACCAATAGCGGTGAGATCTTTTAATGTAAAATAACGTCGTTCTTTATCTAGGGGATTATCATAATATTGATAATCATCATCATCAAAATGAAAAAATTTGCTATCTACAAATTTACCTTTAGGTAGCGAATGAGTATCAAACGGCATAGATAACACAGGTAAACTTTGGTAAAAATCATCAAAAGTGGCAAAATGCTCTCTATGTTTATATTGAGATGATGCAGTTTGAGTATTAGCGAACGTATAATTAGTATTAAACCAACTAAACAACAATATAGTTAATAACAATGGTATTTTTTTCATGGTTGTAGTTTTCCTTGTTATTTCCTTTTATCAGTGGGATATTGCACACTATTATTTCTTATTTTAATTTTGCATATTAAATCGATACTCTGTATAGAGTTATTAAAATCAATCACAATCAACATGCAACCTTTTTTTAGCACATTGCACACACTCAAACAAATAACCAACAAGCGCCCCGTCTTTCGATAAAGACGATTTTATCAATTCATCGGGATAGTCTTGGATGTCATCTAAGATTTCATCAAAATAGGGTTCAATATCTTTGGCACCAACATAACCAATAAAAGCACAAGGTTCATTACAATGTGATAACCAAACTTCTTGTTGCCATGATGAATAACTTGGGGTTTTTAATACTATTTCGTCTAACATTTCGGGCGGGACATCTTCTACACCATAATTATCATTGAATTGACCCTGATATTTTTCTGCAGCCGACCCATCGGCAATACACCATGGGCAGATATAATCAGGATCTTCAACACAATAAGGTACCAAATTATATTTTATTGTTCGTTTTTGATTACAAACGGAACAAATCCCCTCTTCATTAACAAAAATATCGAGTTGATATGCATTTGGATGATATTTAAACGTAGGCAGGCACATCTTAAATTCCTTCAATATTATAATAGTAATTATTATTATATAATTTAAGTGAGTTTGATACAAAATGATAAAATATTACAGCATGTTAATTAATGATTTTATCTAACTGATTATTGTGGAAACAGACGTTTAAACCGTATACTAAGGTTATTTATGAAAAATAGGATATTAGCAATTTACCATTGTTAGTTATTATTCATCAGGAATAGACAACGATTATCTTATGACGTTCCTCATAATCATAGTTTATCATTCTGGGTTGATGATTATGGCGGTGATGCAATCTATTTTTATAGAAAACAAAAAATGAAAAAAGTTAACAGGGAGTTATCTACCCTCAAAATATATATTCTGTAATTAACGTAAAACTTTATCATTTAACTGTTTCGATCATTTTTAACAAGTTAATGCTAAACATCTAATTTGAATTTATATATAATGTTGACCCAATAACTAAGATTTTAGATATTAACTTCGGAGCCCTCTCATGCAGCAGTTTCGTCCTATCCGCCGTGCTTTACTTAGTGTGTCCGATAAAACCGGTATTTTAGAGTTTGCCAAAGCCTTATCAGAACGAAATGTGGAACTTCTTTCAACAGGGAGGACGGCAAAATTGTTAATGGAAAACCAGATACCGGTAACGGAAGTTTCTGACTATACCGGATTTCCTGAAATGATGGATGGGCGAGTTAAAACGTTACATCCCAAAATTCATGGCGCCATTTTAGGGCGACGAGGGATTGATGATGACGTGATGCAACAACATCAAATTACGCCAATCGATATGGTGGTTGTCAATCTTTACCCATTTGCACAAACGGTTGCTAAAGCCAATTGCACGTTAGAAGACGCCGTTGAAAATATTGATATTGGTGGCCCAACGATGGTGCGATCTGCTGCCAAAAATCATAAAGATGTTACCATTGTGGTTGATTGTGATGATTATGCCAATATCATTAACATGATGGATGATAACCAAAATTCCCTTTCTTTTGAATATCGTTTTAACCTTGCTATAAAAGCCTTTGAACATACGGCTAAATATGACGGCATGATTGCCAACTATTTTGGGCAATTAGTCCCCCCTTATATGGGCGAAACCAATGAGCCATCGGGCGAGTTTCCTAGAACGTTAAATCTACAATTTATTAAAAAACAGAATATGCGTTACGGCGAAAACGCCCATCAACAAGCGGCTTTTTATGTTGAACAAGATGTCAAAGAAGCCTCGATTGCAACGGCAAAGCAACTGCAAGGTAAAGCGCTTTCTTATAATAATATTGCTGATACTGATGCTGCACTTGAATGCGTAAAATCATTTGACGAGCCCGCTTGTGTGATTGTAAAACATGCCAACCCTTGTGGTGTTGCCGTTAGCGATAACATTTTAAACGCTTATGAAAAAGCCTTTAAAACCGACCCCACTTCAGCTTTTGGTGGCATTATTGCGTTTAATAGAGCGTTAGATGCTAAAACTGCTCAAGCGATTGTTGATAAACAATTTGTTGAAGTGATTATTGCACCTTCAGTTAGTCAAGAAGCACTGATCATCATTCAAGCTAAAAAAAATGTGCGCGTGCTTGAATGTGGTGAGTGGTCAACATCAGCGTCAGCAAGTTTAGATTTTAAACGTGTCAATGGTGGTTTGTTAGTGCAAGATCGTGATTTAGGCATGATATCGCCAGATGCATTAACGGTAGTCACCAAACGTAAGCCAACCGACCAAGAGCTTTCTGATGCGCTATTTTGTTGGAAAGTGGCTAAATTTGTTAAATCAAATGCCATTGTTTATGCAAAAGATAACATGACAATTGGTATTGGTGCAGGGCAAATGAGCCGAGTTTATTCCGCAAAAATCGCTGGCATTAAAGCGCAAGACGAAAATCTAGACGTTGCTGGTTCTGTTGTTGCATCAGATGCGTTTTTCCCATTTAGAGATGGGATCGATGCCGCTGCCGCAGCAGGCGTCACTTGTGTAATTCAGCCCGGTGGATCGATTCGTGATGACGAAGTGATCCAAGCGGCCAATGAACACAATATTGCAATGATATTTACGCATATGCGCCATTTTAGGCACTAATTTTAGACCTTAATAGGGCGACCTTGTTTATTATTAAAAAGACATCATTAAAGGATCTTTTATGAAAGTTTTAGTCATTGGTAATGGTGGGCGCGAACATGCACTTGCTTGGAAAATTGCACAATCACCATTGGTTTCTAAAGTCTTTGTTGCGCCAGGCAATGCCGGTACTTCCCTAGAGCCTAGCTTAGAAAATATCAACATCAAAGCTACCGACGTAAGTGGTCTGCTTAGTTTTGCTCAGCAAGAACAAATCGATTTAACTATAGTGGGGCCCGAAGCCCCGTTAGTAATTGGCATTGTTGATAGTTTCCAAAAAGCGGGATTAAAAATCTTTGGACCAACTAAAGCCGCTGCACAACTTGAAGGGTCAAAAGCCTTTACTAAAGACTTCTTAGCTCGCCACAAAATCCCCACCGCAGAATATCAAAACTTTACCGAAGTTGCTCCAGCCATTGCCTATATTCGTGAAAAGGGTGCACCGATTGTGATTAAGGCTGATGGGCTAGCCGCTGGTAAAGGGGTAATTGTTGCTATGACAGTGAAAGAAGCCGAAGACGCTGTCCGTGATATGCTAGCTGGTAATGCCTTTGGTGATGCTGGTCACCGAGTAGTGATTGAAGAGTTTCTTGATGGTGAAGAAGCCAGCTTTATTGTCATGGTGGATGGCAAAAATGTCGAACCCATGGCAACAAGCCAAGATCATAAACGAGTTGGTGATGGTGATACAGGATTAAATACTGGTGGTATGGGGGCATATTCGCCAGCACCAGTGGTGAGTGATGCTGTTTTTAAACGAATAATGGATGAAATCATCTACCCGACGATCAATGGCATGGCGCAAGAAGGCAATGTTTATGTTGGCTTTTTATATGCGGGTGTAATGATTGATAAAGAAGGTAATCCAAAAGTTATTGAGTTTAATTGCCGATTTGGCGATCCCGAAACACAACCAATAATGATGCGAATGCAATCGGATCTAGTCAAACTCTGTTTGGCTGCGCTTGATGGCAAATTAGATACCGTAAAATCAAAATGGGATCCAAGACCTGCATTAGGAGTAGTCCTAGCAGCAGGCGGTTACCCAGGTGAGTATAATACCCAAGATGTGATCCTTGGACTACCGACAGAATCAACCGAAGATTGCAAAATTTTCCATGCGGGTACCAGTTTAGAAAAAGGTCGCATTTACACCAATGGCGGGCGTGTGCTATGCGTTACCGCATTAGGCAATACAATACTTGAAGCGCAACAGCGTACTTATGAGCAAATAAAAGATATTTATTGGCATGGCTGTTTTTATCGTAAAGACATTGGTTATCGTGCGATTGAGCGGGAACAAAACAAATAGCGGTGATTGGTTGTTTTTTGAAAAAACAACCAACTACTATCTAAAAATCAGTCAGAAAACGTATTGATTTATTTTTTTAAGAATTTTTTCAATTAAAACCTCTGCCAACCCTTTTTTTAACGATAATTTAAAATTAAATAAAATCAGTATATTAACAAATAGCTCAAAAAAAGGGTTTTCAAAGATGAAATTGTCGTTTATCTTTATACAGCAGGACTTATCGAATCTTAAGTTCTACTTTAACGCCGTATAGGCGGTTTAGAAACGATCCCCGTCTAATTCAGCCCGTGCTAGCCACTTTAACGCCGTATAGGCGGTTTAGAAATTTTTGCGGCCATGACTAAACCGCCGCCCGTTCTTTAACGCCGTATAGGCGGTTTAGAAAATTGTAAACAAAAATTTGCTGATTGTATTGATCTTTAACGCCGTATAGGCGGTTTAGAAAATCATCCCAACACCCATGCCAACTAACCAATACTTTAACGCCGTATAGGCGGTTTAGAAATCCCCTTTTTCTCCACTAATTTTAATCTTTACCTTTAACGCCGTATAGGCGGTTTAGAAATGATGGAAATTAATGTAGCGTTAAACCGCCATCTTTAACGCCGTATAGGCGGTTTAGAAAACGTTCGAAATTAACATGGCTCGTCATTGCGCCTTTAACGCCGTATAGGCGGTTTAGAAAAGCGATGCAAGCAACAGAGCGTTATTACATATCTTTAACGCCGTATAGGCGGTTTAGAAATGCCTCTGCTGCGAGTATTGATATTTCGTGATCTTTAACGCCGTATACGCGGTAATTAAAATAAAATCATCAAGATAATTATAAAAACAAAATAACTTCCCAAAATAATTGGCTATATTGTTTGTCTTATTCCGGTGTCAGAATATGACGCTAATATAGTGAGTTAGCACGCTAAACAAGGATGTTTGGTTAGGCTATGCTTTGCCGAGAGCCAAATTTGTTTGGAATAAATTCGAACATCTAAGCAAAGCGAAGATGGCCTCGAAGAGGCGAGTATCAGAATGATACGAGTAATTGCGCTGGGCAGTCAAAGGTCACATTCTACAGCCTTGCGAGGGGGTTTTTAGGAGATTTGGCCAAAAACGTTCTCATTATTTGGGATTTTGATTCTTATTGTTTTTTAAGTCTAGTATCGAATACTGACACAATCCTACTTTAAAATAGATTAACAACTCTTTGACGCTTGTTTATAAATTGAATCTTCATTTTAAGTTATAGCACTCTATGTTATGCTAGCGCTAATATTAGTCACAGGATATCCCTTATGATAAAAGATCCATTTTTTGATCGCGAAGCTGAGAAGTATGATTCCCCTATTGCTAGCCGTGAGCTTATTTTAGATTACCTTAAACAAGAAGCAAAACCGGCAAGTTTAGAAAAAATTGCCCAAGCTGTTGCTATTAAAGATGAAGAACAAAAAGTGGCGTTACATCGCCGCTTGCGGGCTATGGAGCGTGACGGGCAAGTTGTGTTTACGCGCCGTAAATGTTATGCCTTACCTGAAAAATTCGATATGGTTAAAGGCAGTGTAATTGCGCATCGTGATGGATTTGGTTTCTTACGCGTTGAAGGGCGTCTTGAAGACTATTTTTTATCGCCAGAGCAAATGAAAAAAGTTTTACAAGGTGATGTGATCTTAGCGCAGCCAATGGGCACTAAATACCGTGGAAAAATGGAAGCACGGGTTGTACGCATTTTAGAACCGCGCAATAATCAAATTGTTGGGCGATATTTTGTTGAGCAAGGCGTTGGTTTTGTTGTGCCTGATGACAGCCGTTTAAACTTTGATATTTTAATTGCTGGCAAACCTGATCGCACGGTTCGTATGGGAACGGTGGTAGTGGTTGAGTTACAGCAACGTCCGGAACGTCGTCAAAAAGCCGTTGGCATCATAAAAGAAGTGCTTGGTGAGATCATGGGGACTAATTTGGCGATTGATATTGCACTGCGAAACCACGAAATTCCTTATGAATTGCCACAAGCTGTTGAAAAAGAGATGAGCAAATTCACCGAGCAAGTGCCAGAAAGTGCTAAAAAAGGTCGAAAAGATCTGCGTCAATTACCTTTAGTTACTATTGATGGTGAAGATGCGCGGGACTTTGATGATGCGGTTTATTGCCAAAAAAACCGTGGTGGGGGCTATCGTTTATGGGTGGCGATTGCCGATGTAAGTTATTATGTTAGGCCTGATAAAGCCTTAGATAAAGAAGCCTGCTTGCGTGGTACATCGGTTTACTTTCCATCACGAGTTGTACCAATGCTTCCCGAAGTATTATCTAATGGACTTTGTTCGTTAAATCCACAAGTTGATCGTTTATGTTTAGTTTGCGAAATGACCGTGTCGAACAAAGGGCGATTAACAGGATATGAGTTTTACGAAGCGGTGATGAATTCACATGCCAGATTAACCTATACTAAAGTAGCTAAAATTTTAGAGGGTGATAAAGCGCTACGTCAACATTACCAAGAGTTAGTGCCACATCTTGAGAATCTGTATGGATTATATAAAGTGCTTGATAATGCACGGATTGCACGCGGTGCGATAGGGTTTGAATCAGATGAGCCAAAATTTATTTTTAATGCCGATAAACGTATCGAAAGTATTGAGCTTGCGCAACGTAATGTCGCACATAAAATTATTGAAGAGTGTATGATTTTAGCCAATGTTTCGGCTGCAAAATTAGTGATTGATGCGCAAGTGCCATCATTATTCCGCGTGCATGACCGGCCAGATGAAGATCGAATGAGCAATCTGCGCAGCGTATTAAGTGAACTTGGCTTATCGCTGGGTGGTGGCGCTAGTCCAAAACCGAAAGATATCGCCGAATTAATGACGGTGGTTGAAACGCGTCCTGATCATGATATGTTGCAAACGGTAATTTTACGCTCCATGAAGCAAGCCATTTATGATCCTGAAAATCGGGGGCATTTTGGTTTAGCGCTTGAGGAATATGCGCACTTTACCTCGCCAATTCGTCGTTACCCAGATTTGTTATTACATCGAGCGATTAAATGGATTTTAGCTGACCAACAGCAAAAAACTAGTAAGACTGGCGGACATTGCTATACCACCAGCGAAATGCTCTATTTTGGTGAACATTGTTCAATGACCGAACGGCGTGCTGACGAAGCCGTGCGTGATGTAGTTGATTGGCTCAAATGTGATTATATGCAAGATCATGTCGGTGAAGTATTTAACGGTACGATTTCAAGCGTGGTTAATTTTGGTTTCTTTGTTCGATTAGACGATTTTTTCATTGATGGTTTAGTGCATGTTTCCTCGTTAGAAAACGACTATTATATTTTTGATGCTTCGCACAATCGTTTAATTGGTGAAAATACACGTTTTACTTATCGTTTAGGCGATAAAGTGCAAGTAAAAGTGGATAATGTTAATCCAGAAGAACGTAAAATTGATTTTTCACTGGTTGGCAGTAATAATAAGCCAAAACGCCAAGGTAAAACAGCAAAAGAGAAATCTAAACAATCTCAAACCGATCAGCATGTTGATTTGCCGCTTAAGCGAAAACGCAAAAAATCAACTAGCGAAAGTAGTGCTAAGCCAAGTAACAAAAAGAAGGCTAAATCAAGCGCTAAACAAAACACGAAAGTTGAAGTGAAAGCAAAAAGTAAAAAACGTAGCAAATCGAAACCAAAATCAGTTAATAAAACAAAAGAGTAGCAAATAAATGAGTGAAACAGTTTATGGCCTGCACGCCATTGAAGCATTATTAGCGCGTTCGCCAGAAAGAATTATTGAAGTATTTATTATTAAAGGGCGTGAAGATAAACGCCTTATCGCCGTTGTGCGTCAATTAGAGCAACTTGGCTTGCCAGTCAAAATCGCTAATCGCCAATGGTTAGATGAAAAATCTAAAAATGGGGTACATCAAGGTATTTTAGCCATGGTTAAACCAAGTCGAGGTTATCAAGAAAATGATATTCCTTTACTTATGGAAGAGCAGCCAAACCCCGTTATCTTAATTTTAGATGGTGTGACCGATCCGCATAATTTAGGCGCTTGCATAAGAACCGCTGATGCCGCGGGTGTGGATTTTATTATAGTGCCAAAAGATCGCTCAGCACCCCTTAATTCCACCGCACAAAAAGTAGCGTGTGGTGCAGCTGAAAGTGTACCGGTGGTTAGAGTGACCAATTTGGCACGCACGATGCGAATGTTACAAGATGAATATCAAGTTTGGATTGTGGGGACTACTGGCGAGGCAGATAGAACGCTTTATCAAACTGATTTTTATAAAACATCAACAGCGACTCCACTTGCTTTGGTGATGGGTGCGGAAGGTGAAGGGATGCGCCGTTTAACAAAAGAACATTGTGATGAATTAGTGAGCATCCCCATGGCTGGCATTGTGTCATCACTTAATGTGTCGGTAGCAACTGGTGTTTGTTTATTTGAAATTGTTCGGCAAAAATCAGCCATCAAAACCTAATCTCAATGGTCATAACCGTATTGGTTATCTCAATACGGTTATGCCTAATTCTATAAGTAATTTTGCTAGGCATGTCATAGAATTGACTAACATAATAACAGCATTCTCATTTTAGCTTGCTTATCTTTATTTGTAGGAATTACTCGCATTGTTTACAGTCATTTGAGAAACTACAGCAATAAATATACATAAAAAAAACAAACTAACACGTTATCACCGACAAGCGATCTAGCGCTTATATCACAAAAAAGATAACCGCAACTAGTTGGACTAAACCCTTTATAGTCACCATCTAACTATTGATAACATGCTAGACAAAGCTTGATTGAAGCTATTCGCTCCTTAACCAATAAGAAAGAATGTTATAAAACTATCAATTACAACATTGAATGTCTGGTGAATGTTGAAAAATTTATTGAATATAAAATACGAAAATAAGCTAGGTATTTACCTTGTTGTTCACTTTTTAGATTATATTTTTGTAAAAAATATTCAGGATTCTATACCGTTTCGTAATTAATTGTGAATTTACAGTATCTATTTATTAAAACGTGTGATAACTATCGTATCAATCAAATATTCACAAAACCGCTTACCCTTAAATGCATGGGAAAGCTGAAAGCGATAGCGACTTTAATAAAGATGTGGTGTTCACTTTTAGGTTATATTTTTGTAAAAAATATTCAGGATTCTATACCGTTTCGTGATTAATTACGAATTTGCAGTATCTATTTATTAAAACGTGTGATAACCGTCAGATCAATCAAACACTCACCAAACCCGCCCGCCAACAAACGAATGCGAAAGCCGAAAGAGAGTCGCGCTTTAATGTCAATGTGGCATCATCAGCAAATATGCGAAGATTCAAAGAATAGAAAACAAAAGTTGAAGCGATTTTCGGTAAAATGTCTTATTTATATTCTTTCATCTATACTTAATTTATGAAGTCAATAGGCGAATAAGCTTATGCGAACAAGAACCATTGAGTTATTTAAAAAATTTATTTCTATCGACTATTCGATCGCCGCCTAGATGTTGTCGGAAGAGTATCAAATTAGTGCGCGAACTATTCACAATGAACTCCAAGAAATTAATCAATCTTTAATTCAAAGGCAGTTTTCTTTAATTTCAACAGTGGGTAATAAAGGTGTTAGATTCAACAAGAATGTTTACGCTTATTGGTAATAATGAAACTCAAATATCACATAAGGGGTAGTAGCTAAAACATATATCAACATTGCTATAGCGTAATTATTGATCAAATCATAACAATTATTTAATCAAATTATTTACTGACAATTAATATTTATAATCTGTTTTTGTTTATTTACAAGCCATTTATCTTATTTATAATTTTGCTTATCTCTTTTTATATTTTATATAAAATAATCCAAACTTATTTAACACAATTGAATTAAGGAGTGACTCATGCCATTTGTCAATGCCTATGTCTCGGACGAAGATGCTAAAAAATATGATTTAGATAATTTATGGAATAAGTACAATCCTTGGTTCATTCATATGCCTGAAGTGTTGAACAGTTTTGACGTTCACCAACACGCTTGGTGTTTGGATAAGGAACGAGGGTATTGGTTATTTTATTGTAATTATGCGCGGAATTATGAAGGTCCTTCTGATAGACCTGAACCAACGAGTAAGGAGGTATTTATCCTGCATGTGAATGGCCAGAATATTGAGTTTATTTTGGACTCTAGTGATTTGGATCCTAGTGAGTCAGTATCTACTGACTTATATCCGATACAATTTGCTTGGGAAATTGTGTCAATGAATCCCAGTTGTTTGCCTACTATGTCGAAGGTGGATTTATTAACCATTTTAAAAGAGGCGTTAACTGTCTATAAATGTAGTGGACTTAGAAATATGGAAGCTAATGATAAATCATTTTTTAAATTTAATTTTTAGTATTTTGTAAGCTAACAAGATAATCAATTTTATTTGTAATTCAGCTTATTATTTTTATATAAAACAATCCAAACTTATTTAACACAATTGAACTAAGGAATAACTCATGCCATTTGTCAATGCCTATGTCTCAGACGAAGATGCCCAAAAATATGATTTAGATAATTTATGGAATAAGTACAATATCTGGCCTAATCATAAAATGCCAAACCTATTAAACAGTTTTGACGTTCACCAACACGCTTGGTGTGTGGATAAAGCACGAGGATATTGGTTATTTAGTTGCGGTTATGTGCATAATTATGATAGTCCTTCGGGTATACCTGAACCAACTAGTAAGGAGGTATTTATCCTGCATATTAATGGCCAGAATATTGAGTTTATTTTGGACTCTAGCGATTTGGATCCTAGTGAGTCAGTATCTACTGACTTATATCCGATACAATTTGCTTGGAACATTGTATCAATGACCCCGAGTAGTTTACCTAGTATGTCGAAGGCAGATTTATTAACCATTTTAAAAGAGGCGTTAACTGTCTATAAATGTAGTGGACTTAGAGATATGGAAGCTAATGAGAAATCATTTTTTAAGTTTAATTTTTAGTATTTTGTAAGCTAACAACATAATCAATTATTATACCGGAGGAATAGGCCAATATGGTGGGATTGGCTAAAGAGGAAGCGGAAAAACTATTATTTAAGGTCAAGGATGCCAATGGATTACGTGATTTAATACAACAATTAGATATAAAAACAACCATTCTCTGAAATGTTCTAAATTCAACTCTATTTATTCCCTCCCAAATATAGACGTACGCTTCAATAGCATTCAAATATTGTACTAAAATAATATATTACTCAATCAAAGCTTAGGTTAATTGAAACCGAAAAATAGTAGCTAAAATATACATTAATATTGTTTGTGATCAATTATTAAGCAAATTATAATAATTATTTAATCAAATTATTCACTGATAATTAATACTTATAATCTGTTTTTGTTTATTTACAAACCACTTATCTTCTTTATAATTTTGCTTATCTTTTTTTATATTTTATATAAAATAATCCAAATTTATTTAACGCGATTGAATTAAGGAATAACTCATGTCATTTGTCAATGCCTATGTCTCGAAAGAAGATGCCCAAAAATATGATTTAGATAATTTATGGAATAAGTACAATCCTTGGTTCACTCAAATGCCTGAACTATTGAAGAGTTTTGACGTTCACCAACACGCTTGGTGTGTGGATAAGGAACGAGGGTATTGGTTATTTAACTGTGGTTGGGTGCTGAATTATGATAGTCCTTCGGGTCTTCCTGAACCAACTAATAAGCAGGTGTTTATCCTGCATGTTAATGGTCAGAATATTGAGTTTATTTTGGAGGCTAGCGATTGGGATCCTAGCGATTTGGAAGCGATCGGTTTGGAATATGCTAACTCCTTTCCTATACAAATTGCTTGGAATATTGTGTCAATGACCCCGAGTTGTTTACCTACTATGTCGAATGCAAATTTATTAACCATTTTAAAAGAGGCGTTAACTGCCTATAAACGCGGACTTAGAAATTTAAATGATAATAAGAAAGCACTGATTAGATGTAATTTTTAGTATTTTGTAAGCTAACACTATAATCAATTATTATACTGGAGGAATAGGCCAATATGGTGGGATTGACTAAAGAAGGAGCGGAAAAACTATTATTTAAGATCAAGGATGCCGATGGATTACGTGATTTAATACAACAATTAGATATAAATACCCATGGCAAAACAACCATTCTCTATTCGGGGATGTTAGATTCTGGAGTACATACATCAGAGATTATCAAGAAATTAAAAAATAATTCTTCTCTTCGTCTTATTGATAATACCGAAGCTGCTAAATTTTTATCTGATGCTGGTGTAAATGGTTCGCCTTTAAATCGCAAATTAAATCAGATATTTGGCGAAGGTAAACAGGAGCAGTTATCTAATAAAGCAATTGAGTTCCTTTTTGGCTCAAACAATAATGGCACCCGTCAACCTAATGGCGCATGGGATGCTATTTCTAAACGCTTTGTTGATGGTGCAGTGGGTGATGTTCGTGTACTTGGTGGATTTGGAATGAACTCGGGGCGGGTTTTTGGTGCCACAGAATTACCGGCATTATTAAATAATCCCAAAGTGACGTCAGTCAATGGTATTCCAACATCGGTATTAAAATCTATCGAACAAACCGAGGGAATTGGGCGAGCTTTTGAGCATATTAAAAATATTGCGGGTTTAGATGCAGCAGGAACTAAGTTAGCGCCAGATAATGTTAAATCTTGGTTAAAGCTTAATGAGCCTGACGGAAAGTTAAATAGTGAGTATATTAACAATCTTAAAGATACTTATCATAATTTATCGCCAGAAATGCGAAAAAGTGTTAATCGAACATCTAAATATCTAGCGTCAGCGGGTGAGAAAATTGCAAAACGTCTGCCTATTGTGGGTTATATTATGACGGGGATCGGGCTTGGCATTGCATCGGCAGAAGCTCAGGCTGCACTTGATAGAGGCGATGCTGATGAGGCAAGAGGAATCTTACTTGAGTTTGGTGTTAAAGAAATTAGTGGCAATATATTAGGGGCATTGGCTGGAACAGTAGCTGCTGTAGTTGCCGGTGCAGCCGGTGCGCCAGCTGCTGCCGTTATCGGTATCGGTTTAGGCGCAGCTGTTGTTGCAGGTTTGCTTTCTGATGCGATGGTAGATAAGTTTGCTGATCTATTCCGAGATAACGATGGAAATGGACTAATTGATCTTATGGATAAGTTAAATGGTCTACTTAATGGTGTTGGAAACGCTATTATGGGACCTATTTCATCATTATTTCCTTCTATTCCTGATGCTGCTAAAACAGCATTCTCTCCTATTATTATTGATCTTGATCGTGATGGTGTTGAGACAATTAGTAAAGATAAAAATATTCATTTTGATTTAAATGCTAACCAATTTGCCGAAAATACTGGATGGGTTGGTGCTGATGATGGATTGTTGGTGCTAGATTTAAATGATAATGGTGTCATTGATGATGGAAGAGAACTGTTTGGTGACAGCTCATTACTACAAAATGGCAAAACAGCTAAAAATGGGTACCAAGCATTAGCCCAATATGATGAAAATGGTGATGGTGTTATTGATGCTAAAGATAGTATCTGGCAAAAATTAAAAATATGGCAAGATAAAAACAGTAATGGTCTTACCGATGAAAATGAGCTACTTAGCTTAGAACAAGCGGGGATTTCCTCGATTAGTACAAAATATTCAACATCAAATTATGTGGATAGTAACGGAAATGCGCATCGCTTAACCGGTGAAATCACCTACACCGATGGAAAAAAAGGACAATCTACCGATGTTTGGTTTGCAACAAATCAAGCAAATACTATTTATACTGGTGAAAAACACTATATTGACGAGGTAAAAAAATATCCGTCTGTACGTGGATTTGGTAATCTTGTTAACTTATCTCTTGCTTTAAGTAAAAATTCGGAATTAAGAAATTTACTCGATAAATTTATTGCTAATCCTGTAACAACTGACATTCTACAGGTTATTGATGATATTATTTTTAGCTGGGCCAATGTGAATCAGGTCGATCCGAATAGTCGAGGTAATATAGACGCTAGAAAATTAACTGTATTAGAAATCATTACAGGGGAAAAATATACTAATATTTATTATGGTAATAAAACTCCTCCTGTAGGTACTGTTGCTACTAATTTATTAATGGCAGAATATAATAAATTCAAACATTATGTTATGGCCAACCTTTTATCACAAACCGAATTTAAAGATGCGTTTAAATTATTAAAAATAGATATTAATAATGGAAATGTTGTGATTAATTTTTCAGGATTAGAGAATCATCTTGATCAGATAACTGATCCGACAAAAAAACTTTTATTGAAAGAAGTTATTGATGGTTATTTGACATACAGTAGTTCTGATGAATATTATCGGTCAATTAAAAATAAATTGGGTGAAAATACATTAGCGGGTAATAATTTTTATGTATTTGGCTTATCGGGTCATGAGTCAATTTGTGATTCATCAGGAATGGATAAGCTATTATTTATGAATAACATTAAAGCTGAAGATGTTAGATTTTCACGCCAAGGGACTGATATAAAGATAACATTAATTGACGGAAAAAGTAGCATCACCTTTAAGAATATCTTTGACAATGCAACCTCTGCAACCGCTAGAATTAATGCTAGTAACATTATTGAAACGTTTGTATTTGCCGATGGTACAAAATTAACGTGGGATGAAGTGTTAAATAACCGCTTACAGATGTTCGGTACGGATAATGACGATATCATTTTAGGGAATAAAGGCAATGATATCTTATCGGGCGGTAAAGGGAACGACTTTTTATCGGGCGGAGCAGGAAACGATACTTACCTGTTTAACTTGGGCGATGGTCACGACACGATAGATAATCGAGGCGAGTTAAAGAGCAATGGTTTCTGGAATTACAGAAAATCTGATGTTGATAAGATCCGTTTTGGTGATGGTATTCGTGCTGACATGTTAAGTTGCTCTAGAAGAAACAGCGATTTAGTTATCGCTATTGATAGTCAAAATTCAATTACCATAAAAAATTGGTTCTCAACGGGGCAGACTCAATTAGCGGCGAGAGTTGATTTTTTTGAATTTGCAGATGGCTCTCAACTCAATATTTACAATTGGTATAATAGCAATCCAGTTATTACATCAGGCACAGCAAAAGATGAAACATTGTTAAGCTCAAATTACAATGATATTTACCGATTTGGTCGTCATAGTGGACATGACCAAGTGACTGAATTAGGCGGTAACGATAAGTTAGAATTTGTTGATGGTATAAAGCCGAGTGAAATTAGATTTTCACGCCAAGGCGCTGATATAAAGGTAACATTAATTGGTGGCAACAGCAGCATCACCCTTAAGAATATCTTTGACAATGCAACCTCTGCAACCGCTAGAATTAATGCTAGTAACGTTATTGAAGAGTTTGTATTTGCCGATGGCACAAAATTAACGTGGGATGAAGTGTTAAATAACCGCTTACAGATGTTCGGTACGGATAGTAACGATACCATTTTAGGGAATAAAGGCAATGATATCTTATCGGGTGGTAAAGGGAACGACTTTTTATCGGGCGGAGCAGGAAACGATATTTACCTGTTTAATTTGGGCGATGGTCACGACACGATAGATAATCGAGGCGAGTTAAAGAGCAATGGTTTCTGGAATTACAGAAAATCAGATGTTGATAAGATTTGTTTTGGTGATGGGATATCAGCAAAAATGATTGATATTAAAAAATCGGGCACAGATCTTTTATTAAAAATTGGTGACGATTCTATTACGATTAAAAATTGGTTCTCAACTAGGCAGGAAACTAAATTATCTTCCCAAATTGATATTTTCCAATTTGCGGATGGTTCATCGTGGTTAGCAGGTGATATTAATGCTCATATTAACGATGGTATACCACTACCTGTATTTTCATCAAATGCATCTATATCTAATTTTTCATTAATAACGCAGAGTGTAAGTGCTTTTGTTGCATCAGGTGATGATAGTAGTGATGTGGTAACAGGTGAGTTAATGCTGGCTAATCCATTATCACATTTTACCCCTTCAAACAAAGTCTAACCAATTTTTAGATTTTATTATAATTATCAAAAGACAGCTGATAATAGCTGTCTTTTATTTGGAAGTTAAGTTTGTTTTATCGATCTGCATAGTGAAGGATTATTTTGGAAAAATTGATGCAAAAAGAAAAGTATAATGATTTATGGCTAGGATTTACGATTATCGCTCAATTTTATGGAGTAGCAGTAAATATTAAATCATTACAAGAACATTTTTATCTTGATGATGAACATGATATCTCACTCCAGTTTGTTAGGGCTGTCAAAAAAACAGGGTTAAAATGCCGCTATATTGATAAACTAAATCTCAATAATAAAATTTCGACCCCAATTATTGTCCATTTAGAGCAGCAAGGTTATGTCGTTTTATTAGCTGTTAAAGATGGACAATGGTTAATTCAATCTCCCCATAAAAAACAGCCAGAAGTGATAGTTCCACAGGTACAAGAAAAAATTAGCGCATTTTTATTTACCAAACGAATCACATGGGAATCTATTAATCGAGAGTTTAATATCCAATGGTTTTTTCAAGCTTTTATGCGTTATAAAAAACTAATTGGTGAAATTTTATTAGCTTCATTTTTTATCCAAATTTTAGCCTTGGTTACACCGTTATTTTTTCAGGTAGTTGTCGATAAAGTACTCGCTCATCAAAGCTTAACAACATTAGATGTATTAGCTATCGGAATGTTTACCATTGTGATTTTTGATGTAATTTTAGGCGGGATACGTAATTATCAAATGGCGCATACCTCGCAACGTATTGATGTAATGCTCAGTTCGTTACTATATAAACATTTACTTTCATTACCTTTAAGCTACTTTAAATCCCGTCAAGTTGGTATTACCGTTGCTCGTGTTTATGAGCTAAAAACAGTACGTGAATTCTTAACAGGGAGTGCAATGACGCTTTGCTTAGATATTCTTTTTGCAATTGTTTTTTTTGTAATTATGGCATTTTACAGTATTCCACTGACATTAATTGTTTTAGTTTCATTGATTCCTTACATTTTGTTATCAGCTTTTATTACCCCAGTGTTACGTAGACGCCTTGATGAGCAGTTTCAACAAGGAGCAAAAAATCAAGCATTTTTAGTTGAAAGTATCTCTGGTGTTGAGCAAGTTAAAGCAATGGCAGTTGAACATCATATGACGCGTCGTTGGGATGAACAAATTGCCTATTTTGTGACAAGCTGTTTTAAAACACAAAATTTAGGGAATGTTGCAGGGCAAATATCTCAACTCGTTAATAAAGTAACGAGTGTTGCTATTTTATGGTATGGCGCTAATTTAGTGATTGAAGGCAAGTTGACTGTTGGTGGACTGGTTGCTTTTAATATGTTCGCAGGACAAGCAACAGCCCCTGTATTGCGATTAGTGCAGTTATGGCAAAGTTTTCAGCAGGTTTCGATTTCAGTAAAACGATTGGGTGATATATTAAATGTTCCCGCGGAGCGGCAGCAAGAAAATAGCAGTGTTTTGAAGGAAATCAAGGGACATGTCCGTTTTGCTAATATCTCTTTTGCTTATAGACCAGATGCTACGCCTGTTATTCGACAAGTGAATTTATCGGTTAATGTTGGTGAAGTTATCGGTATTGTTGGACGCTCGGGGTCGGGTAAAAGTACATTAACTCGGCTGGTACAGCGGCTTTATACCCCGATAGAGGGGCAAGTTTTTATCGATGGTATTGATATTGCACAAACTGATCCCCAATGGTTACGTAAACAAATCGGAGTGGTATTACAAGAGACGCAGCTTTTTAATGGCTCTATTCGTGACAATATTGCATTGGCGGTTCCTGATGCTCCACTTGAAGCTGTGGTTAATGCTGCAATAATGGCTGGTGCCCATGATTTTATTAGTGAATTTCCATTAGGATATGACACGCCAGTTGGCGAGAATGGGGGGCAATTATCTGGTGGACAGAAGCAACGAATCGGTATTGCTCGAGCATTAATAACAAATCCTAAATTGCTTATTTTTGATGAAGCAACCAGCGCGCTTGATTATGAATCAGAGCAAATTATTCAAGATAATATGGCAAAAATTTGTCATGATAAGACGGTTTTTATTATTGCTCACCGTCTATCAACAGTTAGACACGCTAATCGTATTATTGTGATGGAAAAAGGTGAAATTGTTGAACAAGGATCTCACCAAATGTTATTAGAGAAAAAAGGGATCTACCATAAACTTTACGATTTACAGAGTGGGAGCCGTTGATGAAACAAAGATACCGCGAGTTTTTGCCTGCTGTATTAGAGGTTCAAGAGACACCACCATCGCCCCTTGGTAGATTGCTGTTATGGGTCATTATTGTGTTATTTGTGATTGTCGTTTGCTGGGCCTCGTTAAGTAAAGTTGATATTGTTGCCACGACTCGAGGAAAATTAGTTGTCAACGAGCTATCAAGACCTGTTAACACTTCGGTCACGGCTGAAATTATTGCAGTATTGGTTAAAGAAGGCGAGCATGTTGAAAAGGGACAGTCTTTAATTAAGTTAAATAGTAAATCATTAGCAGCACAACTAGAAGAGAATATATTACAGCAACAGATTAATCGCTTTCATATTGCAAGATTAGCTTTACTATACGAACACTATCTTAATCGTCCTGCGCCATTGACGCTATCTACTGAGTTACAAACAGAGTCGCCAATACTTGCCAAGCAAATTTCTATGCTGCTCCAAGCTGAAGTTGAAGATGATTATAACGAAAAAGAGGTTTATAAGTTAAACCAACAAATTTTAACGGCTCAGATAGAAAATTATCAAGCTCAAAAAGAGATGGCTGAGAATCTATTACCGATTTATGAAGAGCAACATCGGGCGTTGGATTTGCTCTATAAAAAAAAGATGACAAGTAAAGATAGTTTACTTGAGGTTAAAAAAAAATATTTAGAAGCAAAATTTACTGTAAGCACCGCAGAAGCGAAAGTGAAAGAGATGCAAGCAAGTTATGCTCAAATTGATACACAAGTAAAGTCTCGTGTTTCCGATAAAATTAAAGAAGTTGAACAAGAGAAAATACAAAAACTGAATGAAAATCACATATTATCCGTACAACAAAAACAGTTAGAGGCGCTTATCGCACAGTATGAATTAAAAGCGCCGATTGCAGGGATTGTAGAATCGTTAGTTTATCGAGATGCAGGCGCTGCGGTCGAGGCTCCTCAAGAGCTATTGAAGATTGTTCCTGAAAATGAAAGACTGATAGCAGAAGTTTGGGTGAGTAACCAAGATATCGGTTTTTTAAGAAAAAATCAATTTGTTACGGTAAAAGTTGATACATTTGATTTTACGCGTTATGGTTGGATTGAAGGCAAATTATTAACTATTTCTTCCGATGCTATTGAAGACAAAGACTTAGGGCTTGTATATAAGGCTGTCATTGAATTAAGTAAAAACCACTTAATTATTGATGGTCAACCAGTTAATTTAGAGCCCGGAATGTCCATTTCTGCGGAAATAATAACAGGACAAAGAACGGTATTAAGTTATTTATTAAGCCCAATGATGGAAGCTTTGGATGACGTTGGTAAGCAACGTTAATACATTAATCTTTAGCTGCTCAAACTTAATCTAACAGACACTAACTATTCATCGGAATTCATTTTAGCAAAATGAATGTCCGATGGATAAAAAATTCTCCAATTGTTTTTCCACTACAAGCACTTTTGCCTCTAACCAAGTTTGCTAAGGCTTTTTATCATAACAATACTACCTGAATGGGCTCTTTCTTTATTGTAAAATTTGAGTTATTGCTCAATATTTTAGGGGATAGTTACAGTTACATAATATTTATACATAATTTTTAAAAATATATGAAATTGATATAAAAAAACAATCTTAAATTATGGAGATTTATGAATAAAATAAGTGATTTTGCTTAGTGTATGCAGTTATATTGCTCAATATAGCCATTTTGATAAAGGTAGGCTAATTTAACTACAATCTATGGTAATAATACTGAGTATCCCTGCGGGTGAAAGCTTTCTTGTGAATTTTTTGCCGTTACCGATCTGTATTTTTGTCGGTAGTTGTAGCCAGCAATCTAAAGTGCCGACTAAATTTGCCGGCATTGTTATTTTAAGTACTAGCTTTTTATTAGGTCAACATCAATCCCTAGCCCTTTGGCAATTCCAGATCCATAATCAGGATGCACTTTGTAGAAGTGTTTGAGCTGTCTAATTTGAATGTCTCGATTTACGTTTTTCATTGAGCCAACGATATTATCAATAAGCAGTTGTTTTTGATCGGGATTCATTAAATTAAATAGTGCGCGTGGCTGTGAGTAATAATCCCCATCCACACGATGATCATGCCTATCCATTGTCCCAGCAGGTACATGCATTGGCGGTTCGGCATATTGTGGTTGCTGTTTTGGTGCGCTATCGACGCTATTAGGCTCATAGTTAGGGGCATTATCAGGGGTATAAAAACGCATTGCGCCATCGCGTTGATAATTATGCACAGGGCATTTTGGAGCATTGATCGGCAATTGTTGATAATTAGTACCAATACGATAGCGGTGTGCATCGGCATAAGCAAAAATTCGGCCTTGTAGCATCTTATCTGGTGATAAACCCGTTCCAGGCACCACATTGCTTGGTTCAAAGGCAGATTGTTCAACTTCCGCAAAATAGTTTTCTGGATTACGGTTGAGTTCCATCACGCCAACTTCAATTAATGGATACTGTTTTTGTGACCAAACTTTAGTGACATCAAACGGATTTTCAGGATGGTTATTGGCTTGCTCTTCGGTCATAACTTGTATATAAAGCCGCCATTTTGGATAGTCTCCACGCTCAATGGCTTTGAACAGATCTTCTTGTGCAGAATCTGGATTGGTTCCATCTATTTCCGTTGCTTTTTTAGGATGGATATTTTTGATCCCCTGTTCGGTTCGAAAATGCCATTTAACCCAAGTTCGTATGCCATCTTTATTAATTAAGCTATAGGTATGGCTACCATAACCGTGCATATGACGATAACCATCAGGAATACCACGATCCGAAAATAAAATAGTGACTTGATGAAGTGATTCTGGCGATAAAGACCAAAAATCCCACATCATTTGTGGATCTTTTAAATTAGTTTTGGGATCACGCTTTTGCGTATGAATAAAGTCAGGAAATTTGAGAGGATCACGAATAAAAAATACCGGGGTATTATTGCCTACGATATCCCAATTGCCTTGGTCGGTATAAAACTTGACTGAAAACCCACGGGGATCCCGTGCTGTATCAGATGAGCCTCGCTCTCCTCCTACTAACGAAAAGCGAGCAAAAATTGGAGTTTGTTTACCAACACTGGCAAATAGGCTAGCGTAAGAATATTGGGTGATATCATTGGTGACAGTAAAGGTACCATGCGCGCCAGAACCTTTGGCGTGGACTCGTCGTTCAGGGATATTTTCACGGTTGAAATGAGCAAGTTTTTCGATAAGCTGAAAATCATCTATCAACACAGGACCTTGGGGACCGGCAGTTCGAGAGTTTTGATTATCGGCTATTGGGGCACCGTTATTATTGGTTAGTTCTTTTTTTTCTGACATTGCAACACTCCTTTATATGATATTGAAAAAGCCTTGAGGGATAAATACTCAATTTTTTTTTGAATATTGTGTCCCAGAGACTTTGTTTGGGACTTGTAGAGCGTGATAAAAAAGATCATATTTAGATGATCTTAGCTACTTTAAAAAAATCTATTTTACTTTTCAAGTAGAATATTTTTGATTTGAAGATTAATAAATATTGGTTTGCAAAACATTAAGTTGTTTCAATAAAACCTTTAATAGTTATTTCATACCTGTTCAACTAACATAATCTATTAGAAACGTCGAACTGTTTATACTGCATGTTTTAAATAGTTATCTAAATATTATTGAAAATTTTACACAAAATCGTTTAATCTTTTTCTTGTGCATCTTTAAATACTTGGTATATCACATCTTAGTCAAAGCGCTTATCGCTCTTTTTACTTCAAAACAAATAGGTTTAATGACGGTTTATCCCTATGTGTATAGGGAACAGCGAGCGCTAAGCGATAGCGCTGCTCGTTCGAGCGGTTTATCCCTATGTGCATAGGGAACAGACTAATAATATTAATGAATTAGCGATGAAGATCGGTTTATCCCTATGTGCATAGGGAACAGGGCTTAGGTAGGGGGGGATCAAATCTCTGTAGCGGTTTATCCCTATGTGCATAGGGAACAGACCAATTATAACATTTTGTTTTATAATTAAAATATTTTAGTTTAAATTTCTACCAACTTTTTTAATTATTCTTAAAATAACAATCATTTTATAACACATTGTTTTTATTAAATTAATATTAAAAATAAGATAGAGAATATTACGATTTTTTTATTCTACCAATTAATCTTTAAATTTCTTATAGTTATAGCATAGTTAGTGATACAACAAGGTATTTCTTTATTAAAAAAAACAATTTTTGTAAAAAATATTCAGGATTCTATACCGTTTAAGCGTGAAATTATTTTAAATTTAATGATTTAATAAATTTTATTGAGAAAGAATAAAGTTGCTTACATTGCTTGTTCAATAAAGGCGTTTAGATCCTTTTTTAGTTGCGATAAGGTTACCTTACTCCTTAAAAAGATTGTATGAATTAGTGTAGCCGATTCAATGTTAGCTCTTATTTGAGCTGGTGCAGGGAGTACATTTGTTTGGGGATGGATCAATAGTTTTATGGTGTATTATAAATCTGCCAATATAGATGACGGTGAATACTGGCCACAATGGATGGTTGAAGCGTTTAATGCCACATCGCAAGCAAAGCTCGCCGAAATCAAACAACGGTATCATGTAAAATAATAAATTAAAATAAAATAATAAAAGGCGTTTGATATCTGAAGTTTTTATACCAGCATAATTTTTCCGTTTTTATAAAAAGTTGAATGAGTCATACCATATTTACGGCAGAGCTATTTAATTGGAATGCATACTCTATATCCTTTTAAAATAGATACGATTTGAGAGGATTTTCTATTTTCGGTTCAGTTTATTTTAGAGGGGGAATGTATATTTTCAGTGCAAAATAAAACAATTTAAGCATAGATGATTTCGGGTAATTGAACATCCCATGGTTTGTTATCTAGCTGTTGTACTTTTTGGCAAGCAAATGCAAGCCCAATAGGTAAAATTTGTTGGGTTTGATAATCTGCTAGTAATCGGTCATAAAATCCGCCTCCCATGCCCATACGATAACCTCGTTGATCAAAAGCAACCAATGGTGTAAAAATAATATCAAGTTGGCAATAAGGACGTACATTTAATACGCTTAATTCTGGTTCTAATATACCAAATTTATTTTTTATAAGTTGAGTTTGGCTAGTATATTTTAAGAAGAGTAAATGTTTGGAGGAAAATGGGTGAATAATAGGTAAATAAACAGATTTATTTTGTTGCCATAAATAATTAATTATAGGTTGGGTTTCGACTTCGCCATCAAATGATAAAAATATAGCAATATTTTTTGCAGCATTAATCGCTTGGTGACGGGCAATTTTTTGATATATAGCTTGTTGTGCAATCTCACGTTCATCGGGAGATAATTGTTGTCTTTTTTGACGGATAATTTGCCTAATATTCATCAGTTTTCACTGTTGCTGCAAGTTCGGAAGAACACTCCAAGATGTCGTTAGGGTCGTAACCCTTGAACCCAAGGTTCAAGGTGAACATCGTGTTTTAATTTTTAGGTTTCCTTACAAGTAAGGCATACACACCAACTAAAAGTCACTCCGTTCTTAAGTTAAGAATATCGGCTCAGGGGACTAACCCGCATCGCGATCATCTCAGAGATGGATACCATAATACAAAATTTAACGGATCATACAATACCATTTGTATTAAATTTACAATTTAAATGGTTAATTGTTGGGATTTAAGGCAGAATCAAGTAATTGCTGTAACATTTTAAGCCGATTACCAAACTCATTGCTTTTTTCTTTTTCTTTGGTTAATTCATAAGAAATGTTTAGCGCGGCAGTCATAATAAGTTGATCGCTACCAACTTGTGGAGACTTTTCTCGTAAATTTGTTAAGCGCGCATCAAGATCCTTTGCTGCACAATTAAGTGCGTCGACTTCATCAACCGGACAATTAAATTTTAATGTTCGTCCAAAAATTTGAATAGTGACAGCTTGAGTTTCCATATTTAACCTATTGATTCATAAAATTATTAATTTTATCGATAATGTGCTTTTGGTCTAATCCCATCTCTTGTCTAATTTCGCTTTGCGCTCCTTGAGAAATAAACTTATCAGGGAGTCCAATATTTAAAATATCACATTTTATTTTTTTCGATAATAAATATTCACCGACACCGCTACCGGCACCGCCTTTAATACTATTTTCTTCAATAGTGACAAGTATATTATGAGTTTGGCTAATGTGCAAAAGGACTTTTTCATCTAATGGTTTAACAAAACGCATATCAATGACTGTAGCATTGATTTGCTCAGCTGCTTGTAAAACTTCGGTAAGCAAAGTGCCAAAATTAAGTAAAGCAATATTCTTACCTTGTCGGCATAATTTAGATTGCCCTAAAGGAATTACGGTTAATGGTGTTAATTGTGTACCAGTGCCTTCCCCTCGAGGATAACGCACTGCCGCAGGTCCATGATGTAAATAGCCTGTGTACAGCATTTGCCGACATTCGTTTTCATCACTCGGTGTCATAATGACCATATTAGGTACACAGCGTAGATAACTTAAGTCAAATGCACCTTGGTGAGTTTCGCCGTCGGCGCCAACGATGCCAGCACGATCGATGGCAAATAATACAGGTAGGTTTTGAATGGCAACATCATGAATAACTTGATCGTAAGCGCGTTGCAAAAAAGTTGAGTAAATGGCGACAACGGGCTTTAAGTCACTAATTGCAAACCCAGCGGCTAGGGTAACAGCATGTTGTTCGGCTATTGCAACATCAAAAAATTGGTCAGGATAACAATTGGCAAATTTTGTCATGCCCGAACCTTCACTCATTGCTGGTGTTATTGCCATTAAACGTTTATCATTTTGCGCCATTTCGCATAGCCAATCGCCAAAAACTTGCGAATATGTTGGGATTGCTTTTGTGGCGATAGGTAAGATGCCTTCATTAGGATTAAATTTTGGTACGCCGTGCCATAAAGTCGGATCTTTTTCAGCTGGCGCATAACCTTTGCCTTTTTGTGTAATCACATGGAGCAGTTGTGGGCCTTTTAGTTGGCGAACTTTTTGTAAAGTTGTCACTAGACCATCAACATCATGCCCGTCAACAGGACCTATATAATTAAAACCTAGTTCTTCAAATAAGACGGCTGGTGTGATTAATCCTTTTAAGTGTTCTTCCGTCTTTTTAATCAGTTCTTTTAATGGCGGAATATTTGCTAATACACGTTTGCCACTTTCCCGAAAAGAGGTATAGGCTCTACTTGATAAGATTTGAGTAAGATGTTGGTTTAGTGCGCCAGTATTTGCTGAAATCGACATATCATTGTCGTTAACAATCACTAGCATATCAGGCTTAACATGACCAGCATGATTCATCGCTTCAAATGCCATACCTGCTGTTAAAGCGCCATCGCCAATAATGGCAGCCACTTTTTTACCCGATTGTTTTTTTTGTTCGCTAATTGCAATTCCAAGCGCCGCACTAATCGAGGTCGAAGAATGTCCAGTGGTTAGTACATCATATTCGCTCTCATTACGATGAGGAAATGGATGAAGTCCACCTTTTTGGCGTATAGTAAGCATTTGGTCTCGGCGACCAGTCAAAATTTTGTGAGGATAAGCTTGATGACCAACATCCCAAATAATTTTATCAAAAGGTGTATGATAGACATAATGCAGTGCTGTGGTTAATTCAACCACACCTAGCCCCGATGCTAAATGACCACTCGATTGACTAACACATGCTAGTAAATATTGCCTAAGCTCGCGACAAATCGCCGATAACTGTGACTGAGGAAAACCTCTTAGATCCTCGGGCGAATCTATCTGTTTTAACAATGGGTAATTATCTAAATTCATTATGTAATGCTATATTTTAGTTAGTTGTTAACTATTACGATTAATAATAAAACCAGCAAGATCCTGCAATGGCTGGCTATTATAAGGTATTGGCTTTAGACTATCGATAGCTTGCTGATAAAGTTGCTCAGTGAGTTTTATTGCGTTATCAAGTCCAATTAATGCAGGGTATGTGCTTTTTTCATGAGCCAGATCTGAACCTTGCGGTTTACCCATAATAGATTGCTCACCAATGATGTCTAAAATATCATCTTGAATTTGAAACGCCAGTCCAATTGCTTCGGCATAGTGATCGAGTGTTATAAGGTATGGTTTTGCTATATCATCACAAGCAAAAGCACCTAAACGAATAGCTGCTTTGATTAAAGCGCCAGTTTTATAACAGTGGATTTTTTGCAAATGTTCAAGGTTAATTGACTGATGTGTGGCTTGTAAATCGAGCGATTGACCAAGGCACATACCGGTAACACCACTGGCATGGGCAAGCTCAGCTATCATTTTGATTTTAGCATCTGCATCGATTAACTCACTGCCTGCTAATAATGAAAAAGCTAAGCTTTGCAAGGCATCACCAGCCAATATTGCTTGTGCTTCACCAAATTGGATATGGCAGGTTGGTTTGCCTCGGCGTAAATCGTCATTATCCATGGCGGGTAGGTCGTCATGAATCAATGAATAGGTATGAATTAATTCAATGGCGGCAGCCGCTTCGTCTAATTTAGAAAGCGGGCAATTGAACAGTTGGCCTGTTAAATAGACTAAAATAGGTCGAATCCGTTTGCCACCAGCCAGCAAGCTGTAACGCATTGCTTGTTGAAGTGTGGATGGCTCAATTTGTGAAATACAGGTAGTTAAAAACGAGTCAATTCGTTCTTGTAATGGTTTTAAACTATTCATTATTATCATTTGAGAACTCTGACAGTTCGGCATCACTATTTTCAGATAATAAAATCTGAATGCGTTGCTCGGCTTGCTGTAACTGTTTTTGTCCTGCTTTTGCTAATTTAATTCCTTTTTCGAACTCAGTTAGCGCTTCATCTAATGGTAAATCGCCGTTTTCTAGTTGAGATACAATGGTTTCGAGCTGTTTAAGTGTCTGTTCGAAACTTACTTCTTTGTCTTGTTTTTTTGCCATTTTCAATTCCTCTTTACGTGTGATGAGTATACACTTATTTCAAATAATCGTGAATCACGGCGTTTGCTTATTTATCACAGCGCAAGCGATATTAATGCTTGTTAACCTTTGATTTAACGATTAGCTAATTTGTTGATTTGCTCTCATCTTCGTAATTCGATTCTTCCATTGCTAATAAGGTAATATTTGGATTAATCGGTTTTTTAACTTCAATACCCATTTCACGGAATCGTTCAATTTGCCCAATTACGTTTCCACGACCTTTTGATAATTTGTTCATGGAATTTTGATAAGTCTGTTGTGCTTTGTCTAAACAACTGCCTAGGTTTTCCATATCTTCAACAAAGCCGCGCATTTTGTCGTACAGTTTACTTGCTCTATCAGCAATCAGCTCTGCATTACGATTCTGATATTCAAATCGCCATAAATTATGAATAGTTCGTAACGCCACTAACAATGTGGTTGGGCTGACTATCATAATATTATTTTTTAAAGCATCATTGATTAATGCAGGATCATTATCAATTGCGCTTAAAAATGCGGGCTCGACAGGGATAAACATCAAAATATAATCTAATGAATTAATGCCAATGAGTTTATGATAATCTTTTTGGCTCAGTTGCTTTAAGTGGTTACGAACAGCTGCTAAATGTTCGGTCATCGCTTTCGCTTTAATTGTTTCGTCATCACTATTAAAATGACGCTCATAGGCAACTAATGTTACTTTTGAATCAATAACCACGTCCCCGCCTTGCGGTAAGTGAACAATAACATCGGGTTGTAATCGTTGATTACTGTCGTTAGTTAAATTGACTTGAGTTTCATATTCATAACCTGAACGTAATCCTGAATTATCCAGAATTTGGCTTAGGATAAATTCGCCCCAGTTCCCTTGGGTTTTGTTATTGCCCTTTAGCGCATTGGTTAAGTTGGTTGCTTCTTTGCTCATTTGCTGATTTAGTTGTTGCAAGCTACGAATTTCATGCGTGAGTGTATGGCGTTCTTTAGCCTCTTGACCAAAACTATCTTGTACTTGTTTTTTGAAACCTTCTAGCTGTTCTTTGAGCGGCGAAAGTAAAAAATCAAGGCTTTGTTTATTTTGTTGCTCAATCTTTTTGCCACTTTGTTCAAAAATACGATTGGCAAGGTTTTCAAATTGAGTCGTGAGCCGTTGTTCACTTTGTTCTAATATCGTTTGTCGTTCTTGGGTGGCACTTAATGTTTCTTCTAAACGCGTTTTGAGTTCACTAATTTTGACATTTTGCGCTAGATTTTGTTGTCGATACTGATCTAATTGATGCTCCAGCTGTCTTACTTGAATTGTTAAAGATTGGTTTTCTTCCTTTTTTTGGATTAGTTGCAGATCAAATAGTTGATGTAAATTGTTAATTGTTAGTTGAGATTTTATCGTTAACACTAATAAAATGACAGCGACGATACCCATCATAATGGCAATCCATGCCGTTGATCCTAAAGCATTGAACATAATTAAGCCCTTTCAAAAGTAAATGACATCACGTCATCCAAACTATCGCAGCTTAAGGCAAGCATAATTAAACGATCTAACCCTATAGCAACCCCCGCACAGTCTGGAAGACCCGCTTCCATGGCGGCGAGTAACTCAATGTCAATATTTTGTGCAGGTAAGTTTTGATTTGTGCGATCTAAATTATTTTGCTCAAAACGCATACGTTGTTCATGTGGATTAGTCAGTTCTTTAAAACCATTCGCAAGCTCAACGCCTTTGTAATAGAACTCAAAACGGCTCGCTACCCGATGATCTTCTGGACTAATAGCTGCTAATGCGGCTTGTGATGCTGGAAAGTTGAATACTGCAATAGGTTTATCTTGCCCAATATGCGGTTCAACACCAAAAGTGAACAAGCATTGGAGTAATCCATCTTTATCATAATTGTCACTATTAAGCCCAATATCAAGTTGGTTTGCGGCATTAACTAAGGTTGCGTGATCAGCTTCTAAAGGGTCAATATTAAGATGACGTTGAAATACCTTTTGATAAGAGATACGTTCAGCTGGTTCACAATCTAAAATAGTTTGCAATAAGTCATCGACTTCATTGATCATTTGCATCATATCAAATTGGATGCGATACCATTCGAGCATGGTAAATTCAGGGTTATGATAACGACTAACTTCTTCATGATTACGAAAACATTTGCACATTTGATAAATTGGACCACTACCAGCGGCTAGTAAGCGCTTCATGTGATATTCAGGGCTCGTAATTAATGACATTTGTCGCCCTTGTTGCCCTTCAAGCTCCCCTGGTTTTAAGAATTTAGTGTGAAAAGAGCTTAAATGCACGTCTGTTACTGCATATTGGCTTAAGGTCGGTGTTTCAACCTCTAAAATACAGCGATCAGCAAAAAATTGGCGTACTTGAGAAACAATTTTTGCGCGCTTAAGTAAATTATTGATAGATGCAGAAGGTTGCCAAGTCATAAAAATATCCATGGGTTTTTGATTAGTTACTAAAAGAAGTGAAGTAGGGCAAAAGCCCTATTTCTTATTGTTGGCGTTCATTTTGCCATAATGAGAACAAATTGTCGTATTTTTCTTGTTGCTGCCAAATATGACGATGTAATGCGGAAAGAATAATAGGATCTTCTAAAATTGCTAACTGTTTTTCTTTACTCATTTTTTCTAAATCTATGTGTTGATACTGCGCAATAAGCTCACGGCGTTTTTGTTGGTTTTTATTATTAAATCGATGTCGTGACGTCGATAAAGCGCAAGCTAGCGCATTATAGATAGGATCGACCAACGCCATAACAAAGCCATTTTCAATAAATGCCGCTTCAGTTTTAACTAAATATTCACCTGTAAGTGTGATTGCTTTTGCAGGGTGGGTTTCTTCTGGTGTTAAAAATAACCCTGCTTTTTTTGCTTTCATACCAATGCTAGAAAGTCCCGATACCCTAATTACTAAAGGCGAAATGGTTAAAGGTATTAATATTGCGATATACCAATAAGTAAATTGTGGATTCAGCCAGATTATTATCCCTAGCCATACAATGCCTAATAGCGACAGTGGCCAACAAAAATAAAATGATTCACCCCATGTTAACGCATCGTCACTTCGGGAAGGTGATTTCCATTGAATTTTGCTACCCATCCATGCTCTAAGTACAAATTTACTATGGAAGATCATGCGTATTGGCGCAAGGATCATCGACCAAACCATTTCAATTAGTATTGATAAGGTTAATTTAAATATACCGCCAACATCTTTTGCACCTGTTCTGGTTATAATTATACCATAGCTGAAGAATTTAGGGGCAAACAGCAAAAACATTGTGGTTGATAATAGCTGAATTGCTAATTGCTCATCCCACCTTGGCCAAGTTGGATAAAATTGGTTAGGTTGGAAGAAGTATTGGGGTTCAGAAATATTAAACACCAATAATAATAGTGTTGAAAATATTAAAAACACCAGCCACAATAATGAAGAGATATAAGCCATACCACTAGTTGCAAACATGATGCGGTGTGTTAATTTAATACCGCTTTTGAAAATTAACCTTAGGTTAATTAAGTTGCCCATACACCAGCGATTGTCACGTTTTAGATCTTCTATCATATTACCGGGTAGCTCTTCATAACTGCCGTTCATATTATAAGCAATCCAAACACCATAGCCGGCACGACGCATAAGTGTTGCTTCAACCAGATCATGCGATAAGATATGAATTGGTCCTTTACGTTTTTGAAGTGGCGATAATATGCAATGTTCTATAAAAGGTTTTAAGCGAATCATGGCATTGTGTCCCCAATATTGTGCTTCGCTTAGTTGCCAAAAATGTGTGCCAGAACAGAAGATATCGCTATAAATTTGGTTAGCAAATTGTTGAATACGTCCGTAAAGCGTAGTCATTCTGACGGATTTTGGCGGGGATTGTAAAATGCCTGCTTTAGGGGTCATTTCCATCATGGCGATCATTTTTAAAATACAGTCACCAGTCATAATGCTGTCGGCATCAAGGATCATCATGTATTCGTATTGGTTGCCCCAACGACGGCAAAAATCGTCAATGTTACCGCTTTTACGTTTTACTCGACGTTTGCGGTGGCGATAAAAAATATTGCAGCCATTATTTTGTTTTACTGCATTAAATTCAGCCCAAGCTTTAAGTTCGTTAACATATAGATCGGGATCGTTAGTATCACTTAAGATAAAAAAATCACAGCAAGCTGCATGACCTGTTTCAACTAAGGATTGATAAGTTGCTTGTAACCCAGCAAATACACGAGCGACATCTTCATTACAAATTGGCATAACAAGTGCAGTTCGATGTTTAACGCCAATATGTGATGCTGGATCATTAGGAATAGCAATAGTGTAACGGTCTTTACCCATCACTGCTAATATTAGCCCCATGATGCTGGTCCAAAAACCAATTGAGATCCAACAAAACAAAATGGCGAACAAAGTAATAATCGCACCTTGAACAATATAAGGTATTATACTGTAAATGGCTAATTCGGGGTTGATATCCCAATTAGCCATAAAATTAATTTTTTGCCAACTTTGATAAGGCAGTAAAGACGATAGGTAAGTCGTTCCGTAATATGTTTGCACAGCAATGAGCGCAAACATAATAAAGCGACGAATAATGGCAAGGATATTAATGCCATGTTTTGACTTGGCAGTAAAGCGTTGATTCCATATTTGAGGTTGAATTGAAACGCGATCAACTTTAGGATAACTCGGCTGTTGCCTTCGGTCATCAATAAAAGAAGATGTATCACCAACTTGATTTAAACGATATTTTAAAAACTCGACATCGTCAGGTGGCATTGCATTGTTTTCACGTTTCTGACGCCAAACTTCAGCGTCAGAAAGATGGGCAAAGTAATCTTTTTTCATATTTTTATCATAATAATATAACAATTATTGTGCGGGATATTGCCCACTCCAAGTTTCGGAAATCACTTCATTAGTTGCTTGCGAAGCGAGTTGTATGCGAATATCAGTTGCTCTTTTACTGTCTTCAACATTGAATCGGACAATTACTCGCCAACCTTTAATTACTGGATTGTATTGCGTGTCACAACTTACGATAGAACCATTAGTAATACTTGAAATCACATTGACTGGCTCATTTTCTGATAATCCTGAACCAGCAAAGTCAATCACATATGCATTAGAACCATCAAGTTTACGAATTAAATTAGCTTGTTTTATATCACCTAATGATAAGCGTGTGCTAACTGCTCTTGCAACATTATTAGGATAACGTTGCTTTTCGTTTAACGAATAATGTAATCGATATTTGATATCAAGTGCATCTCCCGCTTTGTATTGTTTTTCGGGTACCCAAAATGTGACGATATTATCGTTAGTTTCATCAGCTGTTGGAATTTCAACTAATTCAACTCGACCTTTTTGCCACTCATTTAGCACTTCGACCCAAACACTTGGGCGTTTTTCATAGTGATCGTCAAGATCTTGATAATCATCAAAACCTTTATCACGCTGAATTAAACCGAACGCTTTTGGGTTTTCTAAGCTATAAGATGAAAACGATAAACGCTTAGGGTTATTTAATGGGCGCCAGATCCACTCGTTATTATTCGCTAAAATCGACAGACCATTAGAATCATGCATTGCGGGTCGGTAATTTAGCAATGGTGATGGTTGATTAGGTCCAAATAAAAACATACTGGTTAATGGCGCTATGCCTAATTTTTTTACAGAATTGCGGAAAAAGATTTTCGCTTGTACTGTGATGGTGGTATCAACACTTGGTACTAGTGTAATTTTATAAGCACCAGTTACACTTGGAGAATCGAGTAATGCATAGATAACTAAATGCTTTTGGTTTGGTTCAGGCCTTTCAATCCAATACTCTTTAAAACGTGGAAACTCTTCACCCGACATTTCTCCAGTATCAATAGCAAGCCCTCTAGCTGAAAGACCATATCGCTGATCTTTACCTACTGCGCGAAAATAACTTCCACCAAGTGCTGAAAATATTTCGTCGTCGGTTTTTGTTGGCGTATTAATTGGATAATGGACTTTAAAGCCAGCAAAACCTAAAGCTTTAGTGTCTAGTTTATCAAGATTAATTTGGCTTAAATCAAAATAACTAGGATCATATTGGATTGGGTTAACTTGATTATCAGCAATTTCATTGATTTTTATTGGAACGTCAAAGTACATTCCTTCATGATAAAACTCAAGTTTGAAACGGCTTTTTCGATCACCCCAATAGGCCTTTTGATGATTAAAGAGAATTTTTTGATAATCAGCAAATTGTAAAGACGCTAATTCATTTGGTATATTTTTAGATGGCTGAACATAAGCTTTTTTGGATGATTTTTCGGCTTTTGCAACCACATCATCAAACGAAAAAGCCCACGAAGAAAAGCTAATGCAAGAAACGCAAGCCATGCAAAGCACCTTGCTAATTAGTGTTTGACTAAAAGGATTATTGGGTAAAAAATTGTACATAAAGGCTCGCATTATTATCTAAAAATATTGAAGTAGTTGATAATATTATCTTTTGGGGCACTTAAGCATTTTTCGACATAATCTACTTTCATTTCTTGAAGGATGCTCGGATTTTCATCGATCAGGAAGTGAGAATAGTTATCTTTAGCAATCTTTGCTTTTAAGGATAATATATCTTGTTCAGACATTCTAAATTGTGGTTGAAAATATTGGGTTATTTTAGTGGTATCTTTTGTATAAATTGCAGCAACAAAATCGGCTGAATCCTGACAATAATTTTTAATATTGGTGTCAGTTGCTTTTATTTTGCTTAATTCAATATCATGTTCAGCTTGGCTCTCTTCAACTACTTTTTTGAGTTGCATACTATACTTTAATTTATAATTTTCGTTCAGATAAAAATTCAACACACATGATGACTGGTTACTATCACCTCTGCAATTTAAAATGCCATGTTTGGTAACATAGTTGTCGAAGTTTTTATCACCAACAATCTGAATTAATTGATTTTTAGCATCAACGACATAAGGATCGTTGGTTTCAGTTTGTTGTTTTAATAGAGATAGCTGATCAGCTTGTGAAATCGTTTCTTTATTTTTTGTTGGTGAAACTTTTTGGGCACAACTTGCGACAAGAATAGAGACAATGGCGCATATAAGGATGTTACTTACTTTCATTTATCAAATTCCATGAATATATTCTTGAGTATAATTACAAAGTGAGCAAATTTGCTACTCATTTAATCCTGTTATTAGTAACAACCGTTACTGATAACGATTATTATTGTAGCGCAAAATTATATACTCTTATTGTTTTAAAAACACTAGCAGATTAAATTAAATTTAGAAAAAACGTGCTATATAGCGATATGGCCGTTTTTTCTAATGTTTGCATATTTTTTTATTATCGACTGTAAACTCAGATTCATGAACAACAGAAGGTTTAAATTTACCTTTTGATTTGAAAAAAGCGATAAGTTGCTCGGCATTCATATCAAATTGAGAACAAGTATGAAACTTTGCATTTGTGCCAAACTTGTCTTTGATGGCATTAAGTAAGGAAGATTCTGTGTAGTTATTCCCATCCATCATATGCAAAACTTTATGTCCGTGAATTGACATTATAGCCCCCCCAAGTTGTTGTTCATTTAAGTCATGAAACTCAACGTTTCGAGCAATGAAAGATAGCAGATATTACTAGTAAAAAAAAGAGGTTAAATATTAAAAATATCATAAATTTCTTTCGCTGATTTCCCCTGATGTATATCAGGGGAAAAGCAAGAGCGACGGCGGCAAAACATTGAATAAAGTGTAACGTTATTTTTATTCTTTATTCATGGATAATTTGGCAATGATTGCTTGATTTTCGCTTTTAACTTGGTGAATAACAACCGAGATAGTGTCAGCCAGTTTATAGCAAGCTTCATCTTTAATTTTGATGATACCTTCATCGGGTAATGGAATAATTTCTTCCTTGACTGGGTGAATCATAGACAGAGGTACAAAAGCAAATGCACCGATATCGCATAAACGAATTCGAGCGCCACCACGATTAATATCAATAATTTCAGCTGAGTAATTTTCGCCGATTTTATCTGATAAATATTGAGCATAAAGGTTTTCAGCCATATCGCGTTCAGCAAAGCGTAATATTTTGCGTCTTTCATTCATACTTTTTAATTGCTCTTTATCTGGCGGGGTTAATTCTTGTGAACGGATATACGCTTTGATTAATCGATGGTTTACCATATCTCCATATTTGCGTATTGGTGAAGTCCATGTTGCATAGGCTTCAAATCCTAAACCAAAATGCGGTTGAGGCTCAGTTGAAAAATCTGCAGGACTTTGGAACTTGCGGAGCTTTGTGGTCAAAAATGGATTATTGTCGATTATACGCCGTAACTTTACATATCCATCGAAAGATAAGAGTGATTCTTTATCAAACTCTGTAATCCCGTTATCATTTAAAAAATTTACCACTTGTTCAATATATTTATTATCAAAGCCCGAATGAATATTAAAAATCCCAAAGCCAATTTTATGTTGTAATTGTAATGTTAAAGCTTGGTTGGCAAGAACCATGACTTCTTCAACAATATGATTAGCAATCCGACGAGTTTCTTTAATTATGGATTGAACTTGGCGGTTTTCATTAAGTTCAAAACGATAATCACCCTTATCTTTAAATACTAGTGCATGGGTTTGTCGCCAGATTATGCGGATTTTGGCTAAGTCAGATAACCAATTAAGTTGCTGTTTTATACTAAAATCATCAGTTGCTAATTCGTCATTATTTTCTAAAAAATTAGAGACATTGTTATAAGCTAGTTTAGCCTTTGATTCAATCCAAGCTGGAATAAAAGTAATATCATCGGTAATAATATTGCCCGCTTCATCAATATTCATTTTACAGATCATTGCAGGGCGTTTTTGATTCGCTTTTAATGAGCATAGCTCATTGGCAAGATCTTTGGGAAGCATAGGGATATTAAAATCTGGTAGATAAGTTGTGAAATTTCTAATTTTAGCAATATTATCGAGTTCGCTATTTTGTAATACATAAGCGGTGGGGTCAGCAATGGCAACCATCAGTTGATAATGCCCCAGTTCATTTTTAGAAACCGCAATGGCATCATCCATATCTTCAGTATCTTCACTATCGATGGTAAAAAAGTGAACATTAGTTAAATCTTGACGGTTATCAAGTTCAGTCTCGCTAATTGTCAATGTTTCGGTTTGTGGGGCGTGCGTTTCTAAATCGTAACGGGCTAACGTTTTTAGCCAAAGTTGATAAGGTGAACCGCTTTCTGCAACAAAACGAATAACTTCAGCAAGGAAATGGTTATTTTCTTCTTGCAAAGGATGAGAAATAAGTGTTGCAACCACCCAATCTCCTTCTTTTAGTTTTTCGTTAACTTGATTGTTTATTTTACAGCGAATGGCAAAATTAGTCGGCATATTTTCAGGGTATATCACCATCGCACGATCTTGAAAACCAATTTTGCCGATAAATTGTTGCAATGCACCTTCAATTAATGATTCGGGTTCGAAAGACTCTTTATCGTTATGACTTATTACTGTTCCTGAAACTTTATCGCCATTACAGACTGTTTTCATCTTAGCGACAGGGATGAAATAACTTTTTTTATTATCTACATCTAAAAAACCAAATCCTTTTTCATGAGCTCTAACAATACCTTCAACGCGAGGCGTTTGTTCATGGAGTGCTTGTTTTAATTGTGCAAGTAGAGGGTTATTTTGAAACATATGGCTTAACACTAGTTAAAAAGTTAGTGTTAAATTCTATCATATTTATGTCAATTGTGGTTATTGAATTAATCGGTGATGACGTTGAAAATAGACGTATAATAATGCCACTTAAAATTATTGGTCGAATTAAAGTATGAAATTAAATTATAAATTGCAGGGTGACGGACAGCCGATTGTATTTTTGCATGGCGTATTTGGTAGTTTAGATAATTTAAATATGCTTGCAAAAGATTTTGCAAAGCATTATCAAACGGTTCAAGTTGATTTGCGTAACCATGGGCATTCACCATGGTCTGATAAGATGAACTATCAAGTCATGGCCGAAGATGTGGCTGAACTTTGTTATGATTTACAACTAAAAAATATCATATTAATTGGTCACTCAATGGGTGGGAAGGTTGCTTTACAATTGTCACAGATGCTATCAGATACTATCCAAAAAATGGTTGCTATTGATATTGCCCCCATAAAATATCACCGCTCAGGCAATGCCACTATTTTGAGAGTATTAATGTATTGCCTGACTAATCAAATTACCGATAAAAAACAGATCACCAATTTAATGGAACAAGCTGGTATTAATGCTCCAACCATTCTTTTTTTATTAAAATCGTTTAAAAACGAAAAGTGGTTATTTAATATTCAAGCGATTAATTCGCAGTATGGTCATATTTGTGATTGGGAAAATATTTCACCTTGCTTAAAACCAACATTATTTATTCGTGGTGGCAACTCGTCTTATATTACTAATGACGCATATGATGCTATTTTTGCGCAATTTCCGAATGCAAAAATCGAAGTGGTTGAAGGAGCAGGGCACAATGTTCATGCTGAAAAAACGCAGCAAGTTTTGCAATTATTACATCACTGGTTAGATAGCTAAATAATATTTAATCAGTAAATATTAAAATTAATTACAAAAAAGGCGTTGCTGCTTAGCGACTTGGTTGTTGGGGGCATTAACTGTTATAACCACCATTTTACACTGGGCATTATATGTTTTATTAGTGATCTTATAGTGCCAACCAGAAGGGATAATTTCATTGGGGGTATAAGGGTAGCTATCAAGTAGTTGAAAAGCAATTTTATTGGCGCGCAAATAGTTTGCAAAGTAATGGTGTTTATTGAACAACGCTTGTTGGTAGTTAATCAAACCCAGCATAATAATTGAAAATAGTAGCGTTGCTATTATAACTTCAATCAAACTAAAGCCAGCTATATCTTTATTATTCACAATAAATAGCCTTTTTTTCTGGGCAATAATCGAGCCAATGACCTTTTTCAACGATTAATCTGTTATTATCAAAATGTGCAAGTGTATATAAATAAATATCTTCATCTTTGGATTCGCCACGGACTAATACATATTCATCGATTTTTAATAAAGACTGTTTTATGCAGGCTTTTAGTTGATAAGTTGGCTCGGTCATACAATGCCAATGGGTCTTAGGTGCTTGCCAATTTTGGCTAATTGCCCACGTTAACGATGAGCTTGCCTGATTAAATCGCTGATAGTATTGGCATTCCATTAATATCGCTTTCTGCCATGAGGCAATAAGCAAATTAAAGCTGATTAATATAACCAAACCCACACCCATTAAAATAATCACCATTAAAATAGTGCTAAAACCATGCGACACATAATGTTGTTTAAAATCGGTTCTCATTTTTGATGATTTCAGTTATATGATATTTAATCTGTTTGTTTTTTCTTAATTCAGCAGTGACTGATAGACTTATGGCATTGGGGAGCTGTTTTATTGTAAAGTCGGTTACTTTAATTTCGTTTGAATCGAACAAGTTTTCCCATTTGTTGCCAATACAATCTATTGATCCTGTTCTATAGGCTATGTTGTTTTCTTTATAGCGATAAGTAAAAATATCAGACGCCATGGGGTTAAATCTGTCCCAGACCCAAGAATTGCGAATTTCACTATCATACCGAACAATAATGCATTGGGACTGTTTATCGATTTCAATTGCTTTAGCGGTCATTTTGCTTGGATTATTAGCAATAAAACCTGCTCGTTTGATGTCTTTCTTCATGCCGGCTAATCCAACTTCGATTGCTTGTTGCAAACGTGTTTTTTGATAATATTGTATGATGCTTGCTTGTAATTGAATGTAAAAAGAGGTCATTCCCAGCACAATTAGGCTTGATAATATCATGCCAATAAGCATTTCAAACAGGGAATATCCAGACGCTTTTAACATGGTGGTAAACCTGTTATATAACTGTTTTCTGCACAGAAACGGATGCGTCCAATTAAAGAAACTAAAACTCTGCTAGTACCTATCTTATTTTTTAATTGAAAAGACATTGTTTGCGCCATATTGCGACGTCCTAAGATAAAAGCACTTTTATTGTTTGATAATTCACTAATTTCAACGGAATTATCAGGTTTCATAAAATACAGCACGCCTTCACTGCACGAGCAGGGTTTTTCATCGTGAGTAATGGTAATGCACCAAGGTGATGTAAATTGGTGAATAATGTAATTCTCATTTTTACTGGACGCTTTTATTTGAACTTCATATAAAAAATAAGCCAGCTGCTTAGTTGTATAAGCTAATTCATCACGCAACTGTTGCTCATGCCAATGCCTAATGCCTATGATAGCAAAAATGGCACTAATGCAGATGGCTATTAACAATTCGAGTAATGAAAATCCCCGATCTTGCATAATATTGTCTTTTTTAATATTGTGATAGATCTAGTGTAGCTTTGAATAAAATAACGGATTACTTAGTGATCTTAATTTGTGACTTACTCTCCAAATAAATTGTATTTTTTTATTTTCAATTAAAAATTTGATAAAAAGTTAATCCAAAATCATTCAGTTAGAAAATTGTTTTTATTTGATTTCTTATTTGGTGTTTTTTGTTTTTTCGTAAGCGCTAATCATCATAATAATAAAGAACAGTGGGGAATGTGTAGATTTAGATGATCTTATTAAACCACTTAAAAAGCAAAGCGGATTATATTATACTGTTTATCCATTTATTATTTGCTAACGGATTTATAAGTTAAAGGAAACTTGAGATGCAACAATTACAAACTATTATTGAAGCAGCATTTGAACGTCGTGCTGAAATTACACCATCAAATGTGGATACGGTTACACGTGATGCGATTAACCAATGCATTGCCTTATTAGATAGCGGTAAAATGCGTGTCGCTGAAAAAATCAATGGGGACTGGGTGACTCATCAATGGTTAAAAAAGGCTGTTCTGCTCTCTTTCCGTATTAACGAAAACCAACTGATCAATGGGGGGCCGACTAATTATTATGACAAAGTGCCATTAAAATTTGCTGAATATGATGAAGCAAGATTCCAACAAGAAGGTTTCCGTGTTGTTCCGTCTGCTATTGCGCGTAAAGGTGCTTATGTTGCTCGTAATACCGTATTAATGCCATCTTATGTCAATATTGGTGCTTATGTTGATGAGGGGACTATGGTTGATACATGGGTAACTGTTGGTTCTTGTGCGCAAATTGGTAAAAATGTCCATCTATCAGGGGGGGTTGGTATTGGTGGTGTTTTAGAGCCATTACAAGCTAATCCAACTATCATTGAAGATAACTGTTTTATCGGTGCTCGCAGTGAAATTGTTGAGGGTGTGATTGTTGAAGAAGGCAGCGTCATTTCAATGGGCGTATTTATTGGTCAAAGCACTAAAATTTACGATAGAGCGACAGGCGAAGTGCATTATGGTCGTGTGCCTGCTGGTTCAGTTGTCGTTTCTGGTAATTTACCAACTAAAGATGGTAAATATAGTTTGTATTGTGCAGTCATTGTTAAAAAAGTTGATGCCAAAACTTTAGGTAAAGTGGGTATTAACGAATTACTTCGAACGATTGATTAATTGCAATCCATAAGTATAAAGTTAAATGCTGCCTAAATTATTAGGTAGCAAATGCATCTCACTTGTTTTAGTAAATTTATTTATGTTTTATAACCGTTAGAAGAGGAAAATTTATGCCTTCTTTTGATATCGTGTCAGAAATCCAAATGCCTGAAGTTAAAAATGGTGTTGAAAATGCAACTCGAGAGCTAACAACCCGTTGGGATTTTAAAAATGTTGAAGCATCGTTTGAATTAAATGAAAAAAATGAAACGATTAAAGCAACCAGCCAATCTGATTTCCAAGTGCAACAATTACTTGATATCCTACGCGACAAGTTAGCCAAACGAGGTATTGATGGTGGTGCACTTGAGATCCCTGAAGAAATGGAGCATAGCGGTAAACTTTATAGTGTTACGGTTAAACTCAAGCAGGGTATTGATAAAGAGTTAGCTAAAAAAATTGTAAAGAGCATCAAAGACAGCAAAATTAAAGTGCAAGCTCAAGTACAAGGCGAACAAGTTCGAGTTACAGGTAAATCACGCGATGATTTACAAGCGACTATGGCGTTAGTTAAAAATGGCGAATTTGGTCAACCGTTTCAGTTTACTAATTTTAGAGACTAATTTGTTATGTTAATATTGCCGATAAATGTCGGCAATATTATCCTTTAACAATTATCATTTATCTTTTGGGTATGGGTGTTTATCCAACAACTGCTATGCTGCCTTAAACGTAAATGTAAGTAGCGTAAAGAATGAGATTTTTTTTTATGAATACGTTATGCTATTTACTTGTCTATCCTCTTAATTATAACAATATTTATTATGATAAAAAAATTAGCGCTATTTTTATTTTTTCTTGTTTTTTCTGGATACTTATTTGCACAAAATCCTAATATCGAAATAAAAAAAGAAAAGGAAGTTCAAAACGTTCACGACATTAAGGATGTCAAAGATGCTAAAAACGTAAAGGATGAAAAGAAAACCTTTATTGATAATCTATTATCAAAAATGACGCTCCAAGAAAAAGCGGGACAATTACGTTTGATTAGCGTTGGTGGTGATCTAACATTAGATAAAGTGCTTGATCAAATCGAAGCTGGTGAAATTGGTGGTATTTTTAATACTGTTGTCGAACCTGACCTTTTTCGAATGCAAGAACGTGCTTTAAAATCTCCCAATAAAATCCCACTGTTTTTTGGCTTTGATATTATTCATGGTCATCGAACTGTGTTTCCGATTAATTTAGGTATTGCATCAACTTGGGATCGTGGCGCGATAGCAAAAGCGGCTGAAGTTTCAGCCGAGGAAGCGACATCGGACGGATTAAATATTACTTGGGCTCCTATGGTTGATATTACACGTGATCCAAGATGGGGGCGAGTGTCAGAAGGATTTGGTGAAGATCCTTATTTAACATCAGAAGCTGGGCGCATTTTTGTTCAAAAGATGCAAAAGCAATCGCTTGCCGATAAAAAATCACTGGTTACTGCTGTAAAACATTTTGCGCTTTATGGTGCAGTTGAAGGTGGGCGTGAATATAACAGCACCGATATGAGTGAACGTAAAATGTTTCAAGAATATCTAGTGCCTTATAAAGTGGCAATTGATGCTGGAAGTCGTGCAGTCATGGTTTCACTTGTGAGCGTTAATGGTATTCCTGCAACTGCTAATCATTGGTTATTAACCGAGGTGTTACGCAATCAGTGGCATTTTAATGGCGTTGTAGTCAGTGATCATGGTGCTATTCGTGAGCTGATTAATCATGGAGTGGCAAGTGATCCAAAAGATGCTGTTCGAGTTGCCATTAAAGCTGGCATTGATATGAGTATGAATGATGAATATTTCTTACAATTTTTGCCTGAATTGGTTAAAGAAGGCGCTATTACAGAAGATGAAGTCAATCAAGCATGTCGCCGTATTCTGGAGCTTAAATATGATATGGGGTTATTTAGTGATCCTAATCGTAATTTAGACCCAAAATTAGATATTGATACAATGTTTGCTGATAATCGATTGCATCGTGAAGAAGCCCGTGATGTGGCGCGTCGTAGTATTGTGTTATTAAAAAATGAAAATGAGATTTTACCTCTAGCTAAAAATAAGAAAATTGCGGTGGTTGGTCCATTGGCTGATTCCAAACGTGATATTTTGGGCAGTTGGGCGGGTGCTGGACGCGCTAATTTGGCGGTAACGCCATTAGAAGGAATTAAAAGCGCAGTTAAGAATTCAAAATCAGTTAATTACGCCTTTGGTGCCAACCTTTCTGATGATGCAAATTTATATCGATTTTTAAATTTATATGGTGAAACAGCTAAGTTTGATAATAGACCGGCGGATAAAATGATTGCTGAAGCGGTTAAAATAGCCCAAAAATCTGATGTTATCATTGCCTTTGTTGGCGAGGCCGAAGGTATGGCGCATGAATCATCAAGCCGAACGGATCTTTCTTTACCTGCAAGTCAAAAACGCTTGCTTAAAGCGCTCAAAGCAACAGGTAAGCCTTTAGTTATTGCATTAATGAATGGTCGTCCATTAACGTTGTCTGAAGAATATACTCAAGCCGATGCTATGCTTGAAACTTGGTTTTTAGGCACTGAAGGTGGTAATGCTATTGCCGATGTGTTATTTGGTGATTATAACCCCTCTGGTAAGTTGCCAATGTCTTTTCCTGATAATGTCGGTCAAATCCCTGTTTATTACAGCCATTTAAACACAGGGCGTCCACGCGGTACTGAAAATATGGGTAAATATACGACCTCGTATCTTGATAGTCCAAACGAACCATTATTCCCATTCGGTTTTGGTTTAAGTTATACCAACTTTGCGATGGACTTTTCTTTATCTAGTACTGAAATGAACAAAGAGGGTGAAATTGTTGTTACAGTTAATGTCGAAAATATTGGTAAGAAAGAAGGCATGCAAACTGTTCAGCTCTATTTGCAAGATGTTACAGCGTCAGTTAGTCGTCCTGTTAAAGAATTGATTGGTTTTGAAAATATTATCTTAAAACCGCAATCAAAAGGCGAAGTAAAATTTGTTATTAAATATGATATGTTAAAATTCTGGAATGACAAAATGCAATATGTTGCAGAACCTGGCAAATTTAATGTGTTTATAGGTTCCGATTCAACAACACAAGATAAGAAAACTTTCACTTTGCTTGATAAATAAATTTTTAATTTTCCGTCGGCATTGGTCGACGGTTTTATTGTGTGATCAGTATTATGTTTGAATTTGATCTTGTCCTACAGCTTCTTCAACAAATGTGTGTTTATTTAGTGATTGCTTATTTACTAAGTAAAACGCCGATCGTTATTCCCCTTATGCAAGTGACAGTACATTTGCCTCATAAATTAGTTTGTTATTGCATCTTTTCGTTATTTTGTATTATGGGCAGTTATTTTGGTTTGCATATTGAAGATACCATCGCCAATACGCGAGCCATTGGCGCTATCTTAGGTGGTTTACTTGGCGGACCAGTAGTAGGGCTTTTAGTGGGTGTCACCGGTGGGCTGCATCGATATACTTTAGGCGGTATCACCGCTGATAGTTGTATGTTATCCACTATTTTAATTGGGTTGATTAGTGGATTACTGCATTATTTGCTGATGAAAAGGGGGAGAGTCGATCTTATCTATAACCCGCTTTTAGTCGGTATACTAGGTTTGTTGGTTGAATCACTCGAAATGATTTTAGTATTAATAATTTCGCGGCCTTTTGATGTGGTATTGCATGCCGTCAGAAGTATTGCAGCGCCAATGATTGTTGCAAATAGCATTGGTGCTGCGATGTTTATGCGGATTTTGCTTGATAGACGGGCGATTTTTGAGCGTTATACTTCGGCCTTTTCAGCCAAAGCATTAAAAATCGCAGTCAGTACTGAAGGTTTATTGCGTGATGGTTTTAATCAACAAAATAGTACTAAAGTGGCCGAAATTATTTATCAAGAACTCGATATTGGCGCTGTTGCCATTACCGATAGGGAAAAGATATTGGCTTTTATAGGTGTTGGTGATGATCATCATTTACCAGGAACACTAATCACATCTAATAGTACCTTAGAAGCGATTGAAAAAAATGAAGTACAATACCTAGATGGGGTTCATGAGCCTTATCAATGCTCAATAAATAAAAGTTGTCGTTTAGGTTCAACACTCGTTATTCCGCTGAGAGGAGAAAACAATACGGTTGTAGGTACAATTAAGCTTTATGAGGCAAAAAATACGTTGTTTAGTTCCATCAATCGAACCCTTGGTGAAGGTATTGCCAGTTTATTATCTGCACAGATTTTAGCTGGGCAAAATGAGCACTATAAGCAACTGTTATCTAAAACTGAAATTAAACTGTTGCATGCGCAAGTTAATCCCCACTTTTTATTTAATGCCTTAAATACGTTACTGGCTGTTATTCGTCGAGATAAAACACAAGCATCGCAACTCGTGCAAAACTTATCTACTTTTTTCCGAAAAAATTTAAAGCGAACCGAAGAAATCGTCACTCTAAAAGATGAAATAGAACACGTTAATGCTTACCTACAAATCGAAAAAATGCGGTTTATGGATCAGTTAACGATTAATATCGATATCCCCTCTGAATTAGAATATATAAAACTACCTGCTTTTACGTTACAACCTATTGTTGAAAACGCTATTAAACATGGTACATCCCAGTTGCTTGATAGCGGCAATGTAACAATTTTTGCGTATAAGCAGGATCAATTGTTAGTTTTAGAAGTGATTGATAATGCAGGTCATTACCGCGAACATAAAAAAGACACTAAAGGTTTAGGGCTTAATTTAGTCGATAAGCGAATTAAGATTCGTTATGGCGAAAAATATGGTATAAAGATCGCGTGTAAACCCGATGAGTATACTAAAGTAATGCTAATATTACCTTTGCAAGAGGATATAAGTATACAATGTTAAACGTTATTATTGTTGATGATGAATTACCAGCCCGCGAAAATCTACGCTGCTTGCTAGAAACTGATCCCCAAATTTGTATTGTTGCTGAATGTAATAATGCCATGGAAGCGATTCGTGAGATTCATCGACTTCAACCAGATGTCGTATTTTTAGATATCCAAATGCCCAAAATAAACGGTATTGAAATGCTATCGATGCTTGATCCTGAAACTATGCCAAGAATTGTATTTTTAACTGCTTATGGCGAATTTGCGATTAAAGCTTTTGAAGAACAAGCATTTGATTATTTACTTAAACCCATAGAGCAAGAAAGGTTAAATAAAACATTGTATCGTCTGCATAATCATTGTTTTTCGGGAAATATTAATCAATTAGACGGTGTCAATCAAAAGCTAAAATATATTCCATGTGTTGGACATAACCGAATTTATTTATTAAATCTTGAGGATGTCTTTTATATTGCCTCGAAAATAAGTGGTATTTATGTATTTAATCAAACAAATAATGAGTATTTAACAGAATTAACTTTAAAAACACTTGAAGATAAAACAAGCCTTGTTCGGTGTCATCGTCAATATCTAATTAATCTAAAAAAACTTAAAGAAATTCGTTTTAATCAAGCTGGTGGTGTTGATGTTATTCTTATTAATGATGTTTCTGTACCAGTTAGTCGTCGTTACTTAAAATCACTTAAAGAGATATTAGGATTGTAATAATTCAGATAGTTATTTGCTTTATAGCTAATTTCTTTTACCGCTAACTCGCTAATTTTAACCACTTATCTCCTAAATCTAACCTATAACCTAAATACTATTATCATTCTTAAAAGTAAAAATTTACTATAGGCTTGAACATAAAAGACCTTTAGCAGGTACTTAATGCCTTAAAGCTATATAAAAATGAACCATCTATTGATAATGATAACATGCTAGTTTTTAATTTATCGTAAGCCACTAGGTTTGTAGCAATATGCGTTATGGCATTAAGTATCAAACTAATTAATCTATAAATCACAAAGAGAATCATTATGAATAATAAAGTATGTAAACATATTCCATGGTTTATCTTAGCTTTAGTTGGTGCATGCTGCTTAGCAGTTATAGCACTACGGCGAGGTGAACACATTAGTGCACTTTGGATTGTTGCGGCGGCGGTTTCAATTTATCTGGTCGCATATCGATATTATAGCCTGTATATTGCTAATCGAGTGATGCAATTAGATCCGACTCGTGCAACCCCTGCAGTCATTAATAATGATGGTTTAAATTATGTCCCAACAAATAAATATGTATTATTTGGACATCATTTTGCGGCAATTGCAGGTGCTGGTCCTTTAGTCGGTCCAGTACTTGCGGCACAAGTTGGTTATTTACCTGGTACACTTTGGCTACTTGCTGGTGTGGTTTTTGCCGGTGCGGTGCAAGACTTTATGGTGCTTTTTTTATCTTCCCGCCGTAATGGTTCATCTTTAGGTGAAATGATCAAAGGAGAAATGGGACTAATACCGGGGACCATTGCACTATTTGGTTGCTTCTTAATTATGTTGATTATTTTAGCTGTATTAGCGCTGATCGTTGTTAAAGCTTTGGCTGAAAGTCCATGGGGCGTCTTTACTGTTTGTTCAACCGTGCCGATTGCTCTATTTATGGGGATCTATATGCGATTTATTCGGCCAGGTCGAGTAGCAGAAGTATCGATCATCGGCATTGTGCTACTTGTTTTATCTATCTGGTTTGGTGGGGTTATTGCACATGATGCTTATTGGGGACCGGCTTTAACCTTCAAAGCAACGACCATCACTTATGTATTGGTTGGTTATGCATTAGTTTCTGCAATGTTACCTGTATGGTTAATTTTAGCTCCACGTGATTATTTAGCCACATTTCTAAAAATTGGGGTGATTGTAGGTTTAGCTATTGGTATTGTTATTTTAAACCCTGATTTAAAAATGCCAGCAATTACACAATATGTTGATGGTACAGGACCAGTTTGGAAAGGTGCATTATTCCCATTCTTATTTATTACCATCGCTTGTGGCGCAGTTTCTGGTTTCCACGCATTAATTTCATCAGGTACAACGCCGAAATTACTAGCCAATGAAAACGATGCGCGTTTTATTGGTTATGGTGCAATGTTGATGGAATCATTTGTTGCAATGATGGCTTTAGTTGCCGCCTCAATTATTGAGCCTGGCCTTTATTTTGCAATGAATACGCCACCTGCGGCGTTAGGCGTTACTATGCCAGATCTACATCGACTTGGTACTGAAGATGCGCCAATGATTATGGCTCAATTACAAGAGGTAACAGCCCATGCTGCGGCAACAGTAAGTACTTGGGGATTTGTTATTTCGCCTGAGCAAATTATCCAAACCGCAAAAGACATTGGTGAACCATCAGTCTTAAACCGTGCTGGCGGAGCACCAACATTAGCGGTCGGTATTGCGCACGTGTTCCACCAAATTTTACCCGGTGCAAATATGGGGTTTTGGTACCATTTTGGTATTTTATTTGAAGCGCTATTTATTTTAACTGCCCTTGATGCAGGGACTCGATCTGGTCGCTTTATGCTACAAGATTTATTGGGTAATTTTGTGCCATTTTTGAAAAAAACAGATTCACTTGTTGCCGGCTTTATTGGCACAATTGGTTGTGTTGGTTTATGGGGCTACTTACTTTATCAAGGTGTTGTCGACCCACTAGGCGGGGTTAAGAGCTTATGGCCACTATTTGGTATCTCTAATCAAATGCTAGCGGCGGTTGCGTTAGTTTTAGCAACAGTTGTATTAATCAAAATGAAACGTGCTCAATATGTTTGGGTAACGATCATTCCAGCTATATGGCTTTTAATTTGTACAACGTGGGCATTAGCATTGAAGTTATTTAGTCAAGATCCTCAATTAGAAGGCTTCTTTTATTTAGCGAATGAATATAATCGTCGCATTGCAGAAGGAAGCGATTTAACCGTGCAACAAATCGATAATATGCACCACATTGTTATTAATAACTATACCAATGCTGGCTTAAGTATCTTATTCCTATTGGTTGTTTACGGTATTATTTTCTTTGGTATTAAAACGGCACTAAAAGTACGTAATAATAAACACAGAACAGATAAAGAAACGGCTTATGTGCCAATTCCTGAGGGCGGTGTAAAAACATCGATGTCGCACTAGGTTTTAAGTAATAGGGTGCTGAGTTAGTCCAGCATCTTATTATCTTTATCAACTTTTAATCAAATTATCGCTTGCCCAACAATATTAATATTGTTGGGCAATTTTATAAACAATACTTTGTTTTAACAGTAAATATCTCACAATTATCTTTATAATGTAACTTAACCAAAAGGTGAATATTAAAAATGTGAAAAAAATCGCATTATTATTTTTGCTTATTTATTAAAATAAAAAATCGTGTCATTTTTATAGGAGATAAAGATGCCCATTACCAAAAAATTATTTTTATTTTGTAACATTTTAGTGTTAAGTTGTTCATTTCAAGCTCTGGCTAAAGAAATTAATATATCCATTTTAGCTACATCCGATGTTCACGGTCGAATGGTACCTTGGAATTATGGTACAGATAAAACTGATACTTCGGGTTCTTATGCACAAATCTCATCTTTTATTAAAGAGTATCGCAATGCCCATTCTAATGTTATTTTGGTTGATGCGGGGGATATTATTCAAGATAACCAAATCGAACGTTTTTACGATGTTAAAAAACACCCTGCCATGATGGCTCTAAATGCAATGAACTATGACATTATGGTCTTAGGTAATCATGAATTTAATTTTGGGATGCCAGTTGTTGATAAAATTATTTCGCAGTTCAATGGTAAAACGCTAGCCGCCAATATTTTTTACAAAAATTCAGGAAAGCCTTACCTTCCGGCGTCAACGATTATTGAAAAAGAGGGCGTTAAAATTGGGTTTATTGGTGCCACTACGCCATTCGTACCTGAATATGAAAATAAAACAGGTTATGTTGAACAGATGGAATTTACAATGCCTATTCCAGAAATTAAAAAGCAGGTTGACCAACTAAAACAACAATCTGTTGATGCAATTGTTCTAATTGCTCACATGGGATTAGAGAATGAAAATAATAAACCCGGTACTGGTGTTGCCGATATAGCAAAACAAGTGCCGGATATCGATGTAATTATTGCAGGGCATAATCACCAAAATATTAGTGAAGAAGTAATTAATAATGTTGTAATTACTGAACCTCATCGTTATGGGACAGTGGTGTCGGTTGTGGATCTAACTTTTGATATTCAAGCAGATAGAAAAACGCTAGAGCATAAAAAATCAGAAACTTTGCCGGTTAAAACCTACCCTGCCGATCCCGTAATTGAAGAAATATATGCACCGTATCACCAACAGCTAAGAGAAATTTCGAATCAAGTTATTGGTGAAACTGATCGTGATTTAGTTCCACAACAATTAATTCACGGCATTCCAGCAATTTATTTAGAAGAATCAGGATTAACGAATTTGTTGAACTCAGTGCAACTTTATTATAGCGGTGCAGATGTGACATCGGTGTTAGTTGATAATAAAAAAGCTATGCTCAATAAGGGTAAAATAGCGCGTAAAGATATTGCCAATAATTATCAATACACAGCTGGCGAAACGAGTATTTTTGAAGTTACCGGCAGAGATCTAAAAGATTATATGGAATGGTCTGCTGCTTATTTTTCTCAAGTAAAACCGATGGATAATAATTACCAGTATGATCCTATTCGCGGCGCATCAAAATATATGACTTATGATATGTTTGGTGGTGTAAAGTATATCATTGATCTAGGACAATCTGTTGGTCAAAGAATTAAAGATTTAACATTACTTAATGGTAAACCTGTTACTGATGATATGAAAATTAAACTTGGCATGAATGCTTACCGCTATGAAATGCTGGTTAAAAAAGGGGGACCATTAGAAGGACGCAGAGTTGAATCAATTTGGAACTCTCGTACTGCTTTTGGTGATGAAGACGGTACTATACGTAATATGACAATAAAATATATAATCGAAGTGAAAAAAGGAAAAATTACTGATGAGTCTAATCATAATTGGAAAGTCATCGGCATTGAACCTTAATACTCATTATTCGTTAATTTATAATTATAAGTAATCAACCAATAAGTAAATTGGTTGATTACTTATGCAGGATAATTATTATGCAAAATGATATTACTTTTTATCAACGTTTTAAGTCCGATATTTTAGCTGGTTTAAAAATTATTACTATCCGCGATAATAAAGAGTCACATTTTAAAGCAGGCGATAAGCTTCGTGTTGGTACTTTTGAAACTGACGAGTATTTTTGCACTATAAAAATAATCAGTGTTACACCAGTTACTCTTGAACAGTTAACGGAAGAACACGCAAAACAAGAAAACATGACATTAAGCGATTTGAAAAAGGTGATTTCTGATATTTATCCGCATGAAGATCATTTTTTTGTGATTCGTTTTTTGCTTTTGTAGTCATAAAAAATACGTGTTTTGAACACGTATTTTTATTCTTGATAAGAGTACAATAACATTAATTCAATGTCATTAGCTATTCAAGGGCTGTACGTTTAAGATTAAACCGTCAACAGAGATAACTTCAACACGTTGACCGACATTAAGATCTTGATCGCATCTTGCTGACCATGTTCCGTCTTTGATTTTTACACGGCCAGAACCATTAACAATAGCATCAGTGACAACCGTTTTAATACCAATCAAATCTTGTTGTGGTTGATTAATTTCGCCTTTAGGTGATTTATCTTTTCCTTGTTTTTTAAGCCAGAGCCACCAAAGGTAAGCAGATGCAAGGGTTAGTATTGCAAATAAAATCCATAAAATTGGCCAAGAAAGCGATAAAACGCAAGCAATTAAACCTACAATAATGGCTGCAATCCCACTCCAAAGTCCGTATCCACCAGTGCCTAGTAGTTCAGCAATTAGCAAAATTCCACCTAAAGCGATAAACACCCAATGAGGGGAGCTATAAAAAGTCATAAAAAAATCAGTCATCATCAATTACCTTTAAAATCCATTCAGTAAAAATCTTAAACATAGCGTTTATAGATTTTGTCAAAAAGTTTCAGGAAACACTATGTTTAAGTATAAAATTTGATTTTTTATTTCGTGTTTTTAATTAATTCAGCAATACCGCCAATGCTACCCATTAAACTTGACGCATCAAGTGGCATCATAATCACTTTACTATTATCAGATGAGCCAATTTGTTGTAGCGCTTCAGTATATTTTTGCGCAACAAAGTAGTTAATCGCATTAATATTACCCGCAGCAATAGCATCAGATACCATTTGAGTTGCTCTTGCTTCTGCTTCGGCAGCACGTTCGCGCGCTTCGGCTTGTAAAAATGCAGCTTGTTTTTCACCTTCAGCTTTTAATATTTCAGATTGTTTTTCACCTTCTGAACGTAAAATTGCTGCTTGGCGAACACCTTCCGCCTCAAGAATTTCAGCACGTTTATTACGTTCAGCTTTCATTTGCGCGTTCATTGCAGCAATTAATTCTGCTGGTGGGCGAACGTCTCGAATTTCAATGCGGGTAATTTTGATTCCCCATGGGCTTGTTGCGTCATCGACAATATTTAGCAACTTTGAGTTAATATGATCACGTTGTGATAACATTTCATCCAATTCCATGCTACCTAAAACCGTACGGATATTAGTCATCATTAAATTAATCACAGCGCGTTCTAGTTGATTTACTTGATATGCCGCTCTTGCTGCTTCTTGTACTTGAATAAAACACACCGCATCAATTTGCACGTTGGCATTATCTTTTGAAATAACTTCTTGTGATGGAATATCAAGTACCTGTTCCATCATATTAATCTTACGACCAACACCATCCATAAATGGAATAATAATATTTAAACCAGGTTCAAGCGTATGCGTATATTTACCAAAACGCTCAATGGTATATTGGTAACCTTGAGGAACAATCGTAATACCTTTTAAGACAGTAATTAAAGCAAGTAAAACAATAACACCAATGACGATATAAAATACAGGCATAGTTCAAAAATCCTTATAATTTTTTATAATAAAAATGTTTAGTTATTCTAAGCATAATTTCAATATTTGACTAGTTATAACTGATTTTTATAATAAAATTTATTATTTATCTATTTCATTGGTTTTTTGTACCATAATGCTAATACTCTTTTATAAGTTCTTACACATACAATAGGGTATGTTTTGTAATTATATAAATTTATGTTGTATATAATTATAAAATTATTAGAATTATCATGCTCTAATTTTGTTCATTAATTATCAGATCATTTACTGAAAAAATTAGATTCTTCGCCTAATATCTACTAATAATGACTAGAATATTATTTAACTTTATGGAAAATTTTAATTTTATTTAAATAGGAGAGAAAATGAAAGCTTTAAAGGCTGTTGTATTCGTATTAACAACCACCTTAATTTTAGTTGGTTGTGATAAAAAAAATGAAGAGTACTTTTTAAATAACATAGATGCAGCTAATAAAAAAATGGAACAATGTAATAAGGATTTTAAAAAAGCATTTATGGCAAATGATGAAAAAGGTATCAAAAAAGTAGAAGAAGATACAGAATGCCGTGCTGCGGAGACTGCAATTAAAAAAGATAAAAAATTAAAATACGAATTAGAAAAGAAACGAAAAGAAGAAGAAAAAAAACAAGCAATAGAATCAGAGATGTCCACTATTAATAAACAACTTATGGGTTTGTCATGGAATGATTCTGTTAATGAATATTTGAAGGTTGAAGAATGTCAGAATAGATTAACATTCACGCAAAGAGAAAACCCTAAATGTGAAGCGTGGAAAACGATTTATAATGAAAAAGTAGATGAGGGTATAAAAGAGTTAAAACAACTATCTTTTGATGAACTAAAGCTAAAAATGCAGTCTCTTTGTAAATTAGATAAAAGAACAAATTCTAATTGTAGTATTGCTCAAAAAGCATTAGAAGAAAAAGCCGCTGATGAATTAACTAATGCTGATATTCAGACAATTGAAGCAAAAAAATCTCTATATTGTGCAGACGATATAGCTCAATTATCCGTTTGTAGAAGTAGTTGGGAAAAGGCTTGGAAAAATGAAAGCGACAAATTTGTAAAGTTATATATAGAAAATAATGCAGAATTTATTAATACTTATAATTCATGTGTTAATAAGCTACAAGAAATTAAATCTCAAGAGTTGGATTGGCAGGAAAAAAATAAATTAGAACTTTCAATTAAAGATGGCTATCCTTGCAGTCAAGTTAAAGAGGCTTACTTGAAAAGAGGAATGGGATATTCTAGGTTCGATAAAAAAATTGAAGAATAGCTGATTCTATATTCTTTTTCAGTTTAATTTTTAAGAGAATCACGAATTATTGCTTTTTAAATGCGTGAATGCAAATTTGATAATTATTTATACAATATTTCCTTGACAATAAATCAATGAACTAGTTTAATAGTACATAATTTGTGTTAAGCATATAAAAAATAATGAAACGACAATACTTTCTAACTTACATTCGTCAAACCACTGTTTTTGGTTGGTGGCACATTACTTTTGGCGGGTGATGTGATGACGTATTGTCTTTTCTTATAAAACCCGCTTAGTGCGGGTTTTTTGTTTCTAGCAGGTCAAAGAATCGGTATGAATAAAAATTAAATATAGATAGAGAGCCAACAATGAACAAGCCAACATTAACACAGCTAACCAAAACCATCGGGTATTATCAAGATCCGACTCAGGTGTTTTATCAATTATGTGATAGCAAACCGGCAACTTTGTTGCTTGAATCAGCCGAAATTGATAATAAGCAAGGAATTAAAAGTGTCATGATTGTCGATAGTGCATTACGTATTTCGGCAATAAATAATGAAGTGACTTTTAAGGCATTGACCACAAATGGTGAAAAGCTATTGCCTTTATTACAACAGGCTTTTACAGACAAGTTAGATATTGTACAAGTGGATGAACAAACACTTAAATTGGTTTTTCCGACTATTGATAGTCTGCAAGATGAAGATTCGCGATTAAAGTCACTCTCAGTCTTTGATGCATTACGTACATTGTTAACTATTGTGAATATTCCTAAGCAATGCGGTCAAGATGCAGTTTTTGTTGGTGGGCTATTTTGTTATGACCTTGTCGCTAGCTTTGAAAATCTACCTATTTTATCTTCCGATCAGCGGTGCCAAGATTTCTGTTTTTATTTGGCTGAAACTTTATTAGAGATAAATCATAAAGATCATGTATCCATTTTAAAAGCAACAGCGTTTACATCAGACGAGCTAGAAATAGAACGCTTAACATTAACATTAGCCGAGTTAGAAGCAACTTTAAATCAACCAATAAAAGCCATCCAAACGCAGTCGCTAGTAAATATCAAGGTCACTTGTGATAGAAGTGATGATGATTTCAATACGATTGTCAAAAAAATGCAAGATGCGATTCAACAGGGGGAAATTTTCCAAGCGGTACCGTCAAGGCGTTTTTCGTTACCTTGTCCTAATCCATTATCGGCTTATCAGGTATTAAAAAACAATAATCCAAGTCCTTATATGTTTTATATGCAAGATAGTGATTTTGTGTTATTTGGCGCATCGCCTGAAAGCGCACTTAAATACACTAAAGCAACTAATCAAGTTGAAATCTACCCTATTGCGGGCACCCGTCCACGAGGCTTAACCGCCAAGGGTGAAATTGATTATGACTTAGATAGCCGATTAGAGCTTGAAATGCGTACTGATAAAAAAGAGTTGGCTGAACACTTAATGTTAGTGGATTTAGCACGTAACGATTTAGCTCGTATTTGTAAATCAGGTACTCGTTACACCAAAGAGTTATTAAAAGTCGATCGTTACTCGTTTGTGATGCATTTGGTTTCGCGTGTGGTGGGGCAGTTGCGTAGTGATTTAGATGCGCTGCATGCTTATCAAGCTACCATGAATATGGGCACATTAACTGGTGCACCCAAAGTTCGCGCTATGCAATTAATTGCCGAATCGGAAAAAGTTAAACGGGGTAGTTATGGTGGCGCTGTTGGTTATTTTACCGCGAATGGTGATTTGGATACTTGTATTGTAATTCGTAGTGCGTACGTAGAAGAGGGGGTTGCAACAGTACAAGCTGGTGCTGGTGTGGTTTTCGATTCAGAACCACAATCTGAATCTGATGAATCGCGTAATAAAGCGCGAGCTGTCATCCACGCGATTATGGCGGCACATCATGTAGAAGGTGAATTCTAATGGCTAATATCTTATTTATCGATAATATTGATTCCTTTACTTACAATTTGGTTGATCAATTACGTAATAGCAAGCATTGTGTGACTATTTATCGAAATACCATTCCTGCCGATGTGATTATTGAAAAACTGTCACAAATGCAAAATCCTATTTTAATGTTATCACCTGGTTCTGGCGCACCAAGCGAAGCTGGCTGCATGCCTGAATTGCTCAAACGCTTAAAAGGTAAATTACCTATTATTGGTATTTGCCTTGGTCATCAAGCAATTGTTGAATCCTATGGTGGAACAATTGTGCCAGCCGGCGATATTTTGCATGGTAAAGCCTCGCTAATTGAACATGATCAGCAAGCGATGTTTAAAGGATTACCTAATCCGCTACCGGTTGCGCGTTATCACTCTTTAAAAGGCGAAAACATCCCGAAAACACTCACTATTAGTGCGCTTTGCAATAATATTGTCATGGCAGTGCGTAATGATGAAGATCGCGTTTGTGGGTTTCAGTTTCACCCTGAATCAATTCTAACCATTCAAGGGGTAAAACTGTTAGAGCAAACAATTGCGTGGGCACTTAATCCACCAGACAAAAAAGAACAAACAAAACAAGATGCTATTGTTGACAAGCAAGAATACAATATTCAGCCGATTCTTAATAAATTATATTTAGGGCAAGTGCTCACACAAGCAGAAAGTAACATACTATTTAATTTAATCATTCAAGGTAAAATTGAACCAACAGTATTAGCAACCGCGATTATTAGTATGAAAGTTCGAGGTGAAAAACCAGATGAAATTGCTGGTGCTGCTCAAGCTTTACTTGAAAATGCTGACGCTTTTGATATCCCCGATTATGATTTTACCGATATTGTCGGAACTGGCGGGGATGGCACTAATAGTATTAATATCTCAACTGCCAGCGCCTTTGTGGCTGCTGCATTGGGTTATAAAGTGGCCAAACATGGTAATCGTGGTGTATCAAGTAAATCAGGTTCTTCGGATGTACTTTCTGCGTTAGGCATTAAATTAAATATGCCGGCACAAGCTTCCCGCCAAGCATTAGATGAACTTGGCGTGTGTTTTTTGTTTGCTCAGCAATATCATTCAGGTTTTCGCCATGCGGCGTCGGTTCGTCAGCAGTTAAAAACACGCACTATCTTTAATGTTCTTGGACCGTTGATCAATCCATCTCGACCTAAACGTATTTTATTAGGTGTGTATCATCCTGATTTAATTAAACCGATTGCCGAAACATTAAACATGCTGAATTATACCCATGCTTATGTGGTGCATGGTGCAGGAATGGACGAAGTTGCCATTCATGGCGAAACCCGCGTTGCGGAAGTGAAAAATGGCGAAATCCGTTACTTTACTCTTACACCGGACGATTTTGGCTTACCAACATATAGCTTAAAAGATATTGAAGGCGGTACGCCTGAGCAGAATCGTGATATGTTAATTGCCATTTTACAAGGTCACGGTAAACCAGCACACGAATCAGCAATTGCCGCTAATGTGGCAATGTTGATGAGCCTGTTTGGCGAGTCAAATTTAAAACAAAATGTACAGCGAGCAATAGCCATGATGCGCAGTGGCAAAGCTTATGCGCTATTACAACAATTAGCAGCAAGATAACAAATGGAGAACAACATGGCAATTGCAGCCTTAGCAAAAAATGTTGAAATGGCAACAGTATTAAAAAAGATCATTGAAGATAAACAAATTTGGTTAACTGAGCAGCAGACAGCAAAGCCACTTGCAATGTTCAAATCAGCAGTAATACCCAGTGATCGCAATTTTTATCAAGCACTAACTCAACCCCAAAAAGTATTTATTTTAGAGTGTAAAAAAGCATCACCATCAAAGGGATTGATTCGAGATGATTTTGATCCAGCGCGTATTGCTAGCGTTTATAAAGATTATGCTTCGGCAATTTCGGTGCTGACTGACGAAAAATATTTCCAAGGTAGCTTTCAATTTTTACCAATAGTTCGCAATGAAGTGACACAACCAGTGCTTTGTAAGGATTTTATTATCGATGAATATCAGATCTATTTAGCGCGCTATTATCAAGCCGATGCGATACTATTAATGTTATCTGTATTGAACGATGATGAATATTGTCATTTAAGTAAAATTGCTCATCAACTTAATATGGGCATACTGACTGAAGCTAGCACCGAAAACGAGGTTGAACGAGCTATCCAACTCGGAGCAAAAGTAATCGGTATTAATAATCGTAATTTAAGGGATCTGACGGTTGATCTAAATCGGGTAAAAGTTTTATCTAAGTCAATTCCTAGCGATCGCATTATTATTAGTGAGTCGGGTATTTATACCCATAGTCAGGTTAAAGATCTCAGTCATTACGCTAACGGATTTTTAATTGGCAGTGCGTTAATGTCAGAACCCAATTTGACGTTGGCGATTCGCAAAGTGATGTTAGGGGAAAATAAAGTCTGTGGCTTAACACGTACTGAAGATGCTGTAAATGCTTATCAAGCGGGTGCTGTCTATGGTGGTTTGATTTTTGTGCCAAATTCAGCGCGTTATATACAGCCAATTAAGGCACGAACAGTTATTGCCTCGGCACCACTGAATTGGGTTGGTGTTTTTCGAAATGAAGAGATTGAAACCGTATGCCAAATAGCAAAACAGTTATCCTTATATGCTGTCCAACTGCATGGTGATGAAGATGAAAACTACATCGAGACATTGCGACAAGGATTACCTAAAACTTGCCAAATTTGGAAAGCACTAAGTATTGGAAGCACCATCCCTAAACATGACAATCCATTAGTTTCACGCTATCTATTCGACAATGGGGCTGGTGGCACGGGCGAATGTTTTGATTGGACAATGCTTGCTGATCACAATTTAAATAATGTCATTTTAGCTGGTGGTATTAATCCACAGAATATAAAGGCAGCTTTAGCGACGGGTGTGATAGGAGTTGATCTTAATTCAGGGGTTGAAGTGTCACCAGGTATTAAAGATAAACAGAAAATCCAAGCTGCATTTGAACAAATTTAATTTTTAATTTTAAAAAAAGGAATGGTTATGTCTAAATTAAATCCTTACTTTGGCGAATTTGGTGGGCAATATGTTCCCCAAATATTAATGCCTGTACTTGAGCAACTTGAGGACGCCTTTATTTCGGCAATCAATGATCCTAACTTTCAAAAAGAGTTTAATGATTTATTAGTGAACTATGCAGGCAGACCAACTGCATTAACTTTATGCAAAAATCTAACCGCTGGCACGAAAACCAAGCTTTATTTAAAACGGGAAGATTTGGTACATGGCGGTGCGCACAAAACGAACCAAGTTTTAGGACAAGCGTTGCTTGCTAAAAGAATGGGCAAAACCGAAATTATTGCTGAAACGGGGGCGGGGCAACATGGAGTTGCATCAGCTTTAGCTTGTGCATTACTGGGTTTAAAATGCCGAATTTATATGGGTGCGAAAGATGTTAAACGCCAAGCACCGAATGTGTTTAGAATGCGACTCATGGGGGCAACGGTGATCCCCGTTGAAACAGGATCTGCAACCTTAAAAGATGCCTGTAACGAAGCATTGCGCGATTGGTCTGGAAGTTATGAAAAAGCTCATTATATGCTTGGTACGGCAGCGGGTCCGCATCCTTTTCCAACCATTGTGCGTGAATTTCAGCAAATGATCAGCCGTGAAGCAAAACAACAAATTCTTGAAAAAGAAGGGCGTTTGCCAGATGCGGTGATTGCTTGTGTTGGCGGTGGCTCAAATGCTATTGGTATGTTTGCTAATTTCATTGATGATAAATCGGTCAGATTAATAGGTGTTGAGCCCGGTGGTCATGGTATCGAATCTGGTGAACATGGAGCTTCGCTTAAACATGGTAAATTGGGAATTTATTTTGGTATGAAATCGCCAATGATGCAAACAGATGAAGGGCAAATTGAAGAATCATATTCGATATCAGCAGGACTTGACTTCCCATCGGTTGGACCACAGCATGCGTATTTAGATAGTATTGGTCGCGCTGATTATGTGTCCATTACCGATGATGAAGCGCTTGATGCCTTTAAGGCCTTATCGCGACATGAGGGCATTATCCCGGCGCTAGAATCATCACATGCACTCGCCTATGCTATGAAAATGATTAAAGAAAACCCCACTAAAGAACAGCTATTAATCGTTAATCTATCAGGCCGTGGCGATAAAGATATCTTCACCGTTTATGATATTTTAAAAGCAAAAGGAGAAGTTGAATGAACCGTTATCAAAAACTGTTTGCCACATTAACAGCCGAAAAACGTGGCGCTTTTGTTCCTTTTGTACCGGTTGGCGATCCAACGCCAGAACAGTCGTTTAAAATCATCCAAACTTTGATTGAGTCTGGCGCCGATGCGTTAGAATTAGGTATTCCATTTTCAGACCCGATGGCCGATGGTCCAACCATTCAAAATGCTAATATTCGTGCATTCAAAGGTGGAATAACCGTTGAAAAGTGTTTTGAGATTCTAACTAATGTGAGAGCGCAATATGCTAATATCCCAATAGGGTTACTTATTTATGCTAATTTAGTTTTCAAAAAAGGTATCGACAATTTTTATGCCAAGTGCGCCAAAGCGGGAGTTGATTCGGTGTTGATTGCCGATTTACCTGTTGAATATGCAAAAGAATTTACAGGGGCAGCAGAAAAATACAATATAGCGCCAATTTTTATTTGTCCACCTAATGCTGATGATGAAGTCATTAAGAATATTGCTAAGCATGGTAAAGGTTATACCTATTTGGTCTCACGTGCAGGTGTTACTGGTGCTGAAAATCGCGCGAATAAACCACTTACTCATTTGTTAAAAAAATTAATTGAGTTTGGTGCGCCTCCGGCTTTACAAGGATTTGGTATTTCCGAGCCAACTCAAGTTAGCGAAGCGATTAAATCAGGTGCGGCTGGGGCAATTAGTGGATCAGCAACGGTTAAAATTATTGAGAAAAATCTTGTTAATCCACAGCAAATGCTTAGTGAATTGGCAAATTTTGTCCAAACAATGAAAAAGGCAACTGGCAAGTAATTTATAGCACAATGTAATAGGCGCAATAATCGACTTGAAAAACGAATTATTGTGCCAATATTAGTTAATCAATTATGCTTAATTTATTTGGTGTGTACATTAAAATCAACGCGTGATATTTTTTTATAACTTTAAGCTTAATGATAAAACAAGCGTGATTTGCAGTTGCATTTTATTGAAAATGCCGTATAATTCTCATCCATCTATCGCGGGGTGGAGCAGCTTGGTAGCTCGTCGGGCTCATAACCCGAAGGTCGTTGGTTCAAATCCAGCCCCCGCAACCACTTAAATTTTCATTCATAAATCAATTTATCCTGTTATTGTTTGAAAGTTCGAATGAAGTGGCTTCATTATAGTTAGTTTTTGAATGTAAGCCTCGCATGTCGAGGTTTTTTTTCGTGTTATTATTTAAGCGTAAGTTTAAAAGAAATGTTGGGCTATATGCCCTTTTTTATTTTCTGCAGTGGAGGTTTGTTTGGCTAATATAGAACAGCAATTGACCGATATCATTCAAGAGCCAGTGAATGCACTTGGTTTTGAGTTAGTTGGCGTTGAATACATTCGTGGCCGTTATCCTGTGTTACGAGTTTATATTGATAGTGAAAATGGTATAACTGTTGATGATTGTGCTGATGTTAGTCGACAAATTAGCTCGGTGCTTGATGTTGAAGACCCTATCAAAGATGCATACAATCTTGAAGTTTCATCGCCTGGCATGGATAGGCCTTTGTTTACGCTTGAACACTATCAACGTTTTATTGGTGAAGAAGTCGCAATTAGTTTACGTATTCCTGTTGCTAACCGACGCAAGTGGAAAGGGCGAATTAAGTCTATCGATAGTGAGATGATTACATTAACTGTGGATGATAGTGATGAAGTGTTTGCTTTTAGTAATATCCAAAAAGCGAACATAGTACCTAATTTTAACCTTAAATAGAGTACGGGTGTAAAGGATGAATAAAGAAATTTTAGCTGTTGTTGAAGCGGTATCAAACGAAAAAGCGCTTACGCGCGACAAAATTTTCGAAGCACTAGAAACCGCATTAGCAACGGCCACTAAAAAGAAGCATGCTGTTGATATTGATGTTATAGTAAAAATCGACCATAAAACAGGCGATTATGACACTTTCCGCCGTTGGCAAGTAGTTAATGAAGTGACCCAACCAACGAAAGAAATAACGTTAGATGCAGCACAATATGAAGACTCATCAGTACAACTTGGCGATTATATTGAAGAACAAATTGAATCTGTTGCTTTTGACCGTATTACTACGCAAACAGCCAAACAAGTAATTGTGCAAAAAGTGCGCGAAGCTGAACGTGCCATGGTGATTGACATGTTTAGAAATCGTATTGGTGATATTGTGACAGGTATTGTCAAAAAAACCAATCGTGACAGCGTGATTCTTGACTTAGGTAACAATGCTGATGCCATGATGTCTCGTCATGATATGTTACCGCGCGAAAACTTCCGAATTGGCGATCGCGTTCGTGGTATTTTATATTTAGTTGAACAAAACAATAAACCTGCACAACTTTGTATTAGCCGTTCAAATCCTGAAATGATGGAAGAACTATTTCGCATTGAAGTTCCCGAAATTGGCGAAGAGATGATCGACATCAAAGGTGTGGCTCGTGATCCTGGTTCGCGCGCTAAAATTGCAGTTAGCAGTAATGATCGTCGTATTGATCCTGTTGGTGCATGTGTTGGCATGCGAGGTGCACGTGTACAAGCTGTATCTAATGAATTTGGTGGTGAGCGTATTGATATTGTTTTATGGGATGATAATCCTGCTCAATATGTGATTAATGCCATGGCGCCAGCCGATGTTGTTTCCATCGTTGTTGATGAAGATAAACATACCATGGATGTGGCAGTCAATGCTGACACATTGCCACAGGCAATAGGTCGTAATGGTCAAAATATTCGTTTAGCATCACAACTTACTGGTTGGACATTAAATGTGATGAGTACCGAAGATTTGCAAGAAAAACACCATGCAGAATCTTTTGCGGCAATCAATAATCTAATTAAACATCTTGATATTGATGAAGGACTTGCACAGTTGTTAGTTGAAGAAGGCTTTACCTCACTTGAGGAACTTGCCTATGTGCCAGTTGACGAATTACTTGAAATTGAAGAACTGGATGAAGATTTAGTTCAAGCTTTAAGAAGTCGAGCAAAAGATGCATTAACTACAATGGCACTAGCAAATAGTGGCGATAAACAACCTGCTCAAGATTTACTTAATCTGCCAGGTATGACACAAGAGTTAGCCTATCAATTTGTGCAACATGACATCATTACTTTGGAAGATTTAGCTGAACAAGGTACCGAGGATCTAAACGATATTGAAGGCTTAACAAGCGAACAAGCTGGCGATTTTATTATGGCTGCACGTAATATTTGTTGGTTTGCAGATGAATAATTGAGGAAAAGTAATACATGACCAAAGTATCAATCGAAACACTGGCTCAAGAGATAAACACTCCAGTGCAAACACTTTTGCAACAGTTTGCCGATGCAGGTATGAAGAAAACCGCATCTGATACTGTTACACAAAAGGAAAAAGAAGCTTTGCTTGCTCACTTAAAACCTCAGCAAGGACCAACAAAGCTAACATTGCAACGTAAAACGCACTCAACCTTGAATGTGTCAAGCGGTGGTGGCAAAAGCAAAGAAATTAAAGTAGAAGTTCGTAAAAAACGAACTTTTGTTAAACGTGATCCAGCTGAAATTGCCGCTGAACAAGAAAAGGCACGCCTTGAAGCAGAGCAAAAAGCGAAAGAAGAAGCCGAATTAAAAGCGCGCAAAGAAGCTGAAGAACAAGAAAAGAAAGAGGCGCAAGAAGCCAAAAAACGTGCTCAAGAAGAAAAAGCGAAAGCAGCGCAAGAACATTCAGTAGATCCTAAAGTGAAAAAAGCTCAAGAGGAAAAAGCACGGTTAGAAGCTGAAGCGAACGAAATTAAACGTAAAGCTGAAGAAGAAAGTCGCCGAAAATTAGAGGAAGATGCTAAACGTATGGCTGAGGAAGCGCGTAAACTCGCTGAACAATATAATGAGGCTGATGATAGTGATCATACCGAAGATGAAGATTATCATGTGACAACCTCGAAATATGCGAGAGCCGCAGAAGACGATACCGATCGTGAAGTTGAAAGTGCTCGAGGGCGAGGTCGTAGTGGTAAACAGACTAAGCAGAAAAAAGGCAGCAAACTATCGGAAGGCAAAGCAGAACGAGAAGAAGCTCGGGCTGCGACACGTGGTGGTCATAAAAAGAAAGGTAAAAGTACCTTACAGCAGGGCTTTAATAAACCTGTACAAGCAGTTAACCGCGATGTGGTTATTGGAGAGACTATTACTGTTGCCGAATTGGCTAATAAAATGGCCGTAAAAGGTTCTGAAGTCATCAAAACCATGATGAAAATGGGCGCAATGGCAACTATTAATCAGGTTATCGATCAAGAAACGGCGCAACTTGTTGCTGAAGAAATGGGGCATAAAGTGGTGCTTCGCCGTGAAAATGAGCTAGAAGAATCACTCATGAGCGACCGTGATACTGGTGCAGAAAAAGTTGCACGCGCGCCAGTTGTCACCATTATGGGGCACGTTGACCATGGTAAAACTTCATTACTTGATTATATTCGTAAAGCGAAAGTGGCATCAGGTGAAGCGGGTGGTATTACTCAGCACATTGGTGCTTACCATGTGAAAACAGCAAATGGTGAAATTACATTTTTAGATACTCCGGGGCATGCGGCATTTACTTCAATGCGTGCTCGTGGTGCTAAAGCAACGGACATTGTGGTACTTGTTGTTGCCGCTGATGATGGCGTGATGCCACAAACCATTGAAGCGATTCAGCATGCTAAAGCGGCAAACGTGGCAATTGTGGTTGCGGTGAACAAAATTGATAAACCGGAAGCCGATCCTGAGCGCGTAAAAGGTGAACTTGCGCAATATGGTGTAATGTCAGAAGATTGGGGTGGTGATACCCAGTTTGTTCATGTTTCAGCAAAAGCAGGAACCGGTATTGATCAACTACTTGAAGCTATTTTATTACAAGCAGAAGTCCTTGAATTAACCGCATACGAAACCGGTATGGCAAGTGGTGTAGTAATTGAATCATTCCTTGATAAAGGTCGTGGTTCGGTTGCGACAGTGCTAGTGCAATCAGGTACGTTACGTAAAGGCGATATCGTTCTTTGTGGATTTGAATATGGACGAATTCGGGCAATGCGTAATGAACTAGGCAAAGAAGTGACAGAAGCGGGTCCTTCAATACCAGTTGAGATCCTTGGTTTATCGGGTGTGCCATCGGCAGGTGATGAAGCAACTGTTGTGCGTGATGAAAAGAAAGCGCGTGAGGTTGCTCTTTATCGACAAGGTAAATTCCGTGATGTGAAACTTGCTCGCCAGCAAAAAGCGAAACTTGAAAACATGTTTACTAATATGACAGAAGGCGATGTTTCTGAGCTTAATATCGTATTAAAAGCGGATGTTCAAGGTTCGGCTGAAGCGATCTCAGATTCATTACTTAAACTGTCAACAGACGAAGTTAAAGTTAAAATTATTGGATCAGGCGTGGGTGGTATCACTGAAACTGACGCATCACTGGCAGCTGCATCAAATGCGATTATTTTAGGCTTTAATGTTCGTGCCGATGCCTCTGCACGTAAAGTAATTGAATCAGAAAACTTAGATCTTCGTTACTATTCAGTAATTTATGATCTGATTGACGAAGTTAAACAAGCCATGAGCGGTATGCTTGCACCAGAGTACAAACAAGAGATTATTGGTCTTGCTGAAGTGCGTGATGTATTTAAATCGCCTAAATTTGGTGCAATTGCCGGTTGTATGGTAACCGAAGGTGTGGTTAAACGTCACAATCCAATTCGTGTTCTACGTGATAACGTGGTTATCTATGAAGGTGAACTTGAATCATTACGTCGCTTTAAAGATGATGTTAACGAAGTGCGTAATGGAACTGAATGTGGTATTGGTGTGCGCAACTACAACGATGTTCGTGTTGGCGATACGATTGAAGTCTTTGAAACTATTGAAATCAAACGTACGATCTAATGACAACGTATTAATGTTATAAGCAAGGTTCAGCCTTGCTTATTCATTTTTTAAGGAAAATAGATATGGCAAAAGCATTTAATCGTTCATCTCGAGTTGGGCATGAATTACAAAAAGAAATTGCAATTATCTTACAACGAGAAATCAAAGATCCTCGTCTTGGCATGGTCACTGTTTCGGGCGTTGATATCTCGCGCGATCTTGCCTATGCTAAAGTGTTTGTCACTTTTTTAAATGATGATGATCCGCAAGTGATTGAACAAGGTTTAGCGGTACTTAATGACGCTAAAGGCTATATTCGCACGTTAATTGGCAAAGCGATGCGTTTGCGGATCATTCCTGAGATCAAATTCTTTTACGATGAGTCGCTTGTTAAAGGAATGCAAATGTCGAGTTTGGTGGCGGATGTTATCAAGCATGATAACGAGCGTCATAAAGATTAATATTAAAAAAATAGTCCTGAATTTTGTCAAAAAGTTTCAGGTAACTATACGTTTCAGTATAAAATAAATGATGAATATAAAAAGAACTCGCCGTGATCTTCACGGCGTTTTGTTACTAGACAAACCACAAGGCATGACATCCAACGATGCTCTGCAAAAAGTGAAATGGCTATTTAATGCTAAAAAAGCGGGGCACACAGGGGCACTTGATCCATTAGCGACAGGTATGCTACCTATCTGTTTTGGTGAAGCGACCAAATTTTCACAGTATTTATTAGATTCAGACAAACGTTATCGAGTGATCGCCAAACTTGGTGAACGTACAGATACCTCAGATGCGGATGGCCAGATTATTTGTACCAAACTTGTTAAAGTGAACGAATCGCAAATTAACCAAGCTTTAATGCATTTTCGAGGTGATATTTTACAAGTACCGACCATGTTTTCGGCTTTAAAATATCAAGGTAAACCACTTTACGAATATGCCCGCCAAGGTATTGTCATTGAACGTGAAGCTAGACCTATTACCGTTTACGAAAATCAATTTATCCAATTTGATGCTATAAAAAACGAATTAACGCTAGAAATACACTGCTCTAAAGGCACCTATATTCGAACTATTATTGATGATTTAGGCGAATTACTGGGTTGTGGGGCACATGTTATTTATTTAAGGCGTTTGCAAGTATCTAATTATCCGATTGATAAAATGATCAGTTTAGATGCATTACAAAATAGGACTGAAAAGGATGAACTGTTAATGCCTGTTGATAGTCCGTTACAAGATCGTCCAAAAATCACGCTGACTGATGCACAAGGTAAAGATATATTGTTAGGGCGAACCGTTGAATTTGAAAGCGCTACACAAGTTGAAACCTTGGTGCGAATTTATCAAGGCAAGCAATTTATTGGCGCCGGCGTGATGCAAAGTAACAAATTATCGCCAAAGCGATTAATATCAACCTTGTAATGAATTGGTTATTTTTATTTAAATGCTAAATTTAATTTTCAACAGTAATTAAAAAGCTAACGATAAATTAAATTTAGCGACAGAAAAATACCGAGTTGTTTATAATTCAAGATTAAAATGATTTTCTAAAAACGCATAAGGTATTTTCAATATAATTATGTCATGCGGTTTAACCTAATTATAAAAGTGAACAAACTGCTTAATCTTTTACTTTTTATCTTTGAATCCTCGAATATTTAATTTATTGGAATTACTCGCCTTGTTTAAAATAATTTGAAAAACTACAGTAGTAAATATACATAAAAAACAAAACTGACGCCTTTTTAGATTAATATTTTTTGTAAAAAATATTCAGGATTCTATGCCGTTTGGTAATTAATTGAGGGTTTACAGTATTTTATTTGTTAAAAGGTGTAATAATCATCGTATCAATCAAAATTCACAAAACCAGGCTGCCAACAGACCAACGTAGTGAATTCATTAAGTGTACCGCATTTGCTTTAAATTGCGATCGAACAGAAATGTTAGATTTATCTCTGTTTAACAATCTAGCGTAAGTAAGGAGGATAACCGAACAATGGCTAACCATTTATCACACCGGCAGACTTCACAAGGTATTAAATAGCCTGATACTTATTGAATATAAAACATTAAAATAGGCAACATGATTTTCTATGTCAGTTTTATACTCACAATTGGATATATACATAATTTTACCCAATTTATTTATAATAACGGTATAGAATCCTGAATATTTTTAACAAGAAATAATCAAAGGTAAAAAGTGTGTTACGGAAAATATCATAGAATGAATAATTAAGGCAAAGAGAGTTACAATTGACTGATGCATAAAGAAAAAATGAAGCATCCTGATAATAAATAGTATAAGGGCCGAATCTAAGGCGAAAGAAGCGCTTGAAAAGCAAAAAAATAAAAAGGTCTTAACCAAAGATCAGTAACAAAAAACTATATGTGTTTTGTATATCGGATGAAGGAATAGCTATTTTTAGTTTCATTTATTTTGAGTTGAAATAAATGAACATTTAGCAAACGAATTGGCCATTATGGAAAGTAGTTGATATGTTCTTTATTTATGATGCGTAACGTCAGTTCGGTAATAGCAATAATTAACGCTGAGCGAATCATTTGTTGATAGCGGTTTTGGTACATGGAAGATTTTAACGTATCGACGATGCCAGATTGTTTGGCTTTTTCGTGTTGCGATTCCCAGCTTGGTGGTAACACCATATCATGTAATAAACTAATAGGTCCCAAAATTTCATCATCTAAATAAGTATATTGCCTGTCGTCTTGTTCTAGCTCGTCCAAAATAGCAATCAGCAGTTCTATATCTTCGTAATCTTCACGAGAAATAATTCCCAACACATAAAGCAGTTTTAAGCAAACAGAAGTATCATTGAGTGGTCCATTTTTACCAACTAATGAAGGGATGACAAATTTAATGGCATGAGGTTCTTTTCGAAAGACTTTAAGAATTAATTTGTTGACATTATCATTGATTAATTTTATGGCAACAGTTAGCAAGCTGTGAATATCAGCTTGCTGGTTGAGTTTTTCTAATATCGCATCTTCTTGTAATATCGATTCTGGCATTAGGTGTTATGTAAATTGACGATTTTGCATTGTAGTATAAATTTCTTCAATTTGCTTAACAATAGAATTGTTAACATCAATCCCAGCGATTTGACAAAAAGCGTGTTTAACTCCTTTTTCAGTAATGAGTTTTGCCAGTTCAACTGCTTGCTCATCATCACTATTACGATAGTTGAGAGCGGCTGCGATACCGATTAGTAAGTTAGTATTTTTAACTTGATACTCAAAAGTACCGAGCAATGGCTTAATTAAACGATCGCCAGCGCCTAATTTACGCATTGGTTGCCGACCAACACGTGAAGTATCATCATGTAAATACGGGTTTTCAAAGCGGTTTAAGATTTTTTCGATATAAGCCATGTGTTTTTGTTCATCAAAATTGTAACGTTTGATAAGTACTAAGCCGCTTTCTTCCATTGCTCCACGAACAATTAACCGAATTTTTTCGTTTAAAATTGCATCGCGAATGGTGCCAATACCATGATAGAAACCTAAATAAGCCGTAATCGCATGACCTGTATTTAAGGTAAATAGTTTTCGCTCAACAAAAGCCATTAAATTGTCAACAGGCTGCATACCTGTAATGGTTGGAATCGTCCCCACAAACTGCGTTTCATCAACAATCCATTCAGAAAAAGTCTCTACAGTGACTTCTAAAATATCGCCTGTTTTTGATGTTGCAGGTGGTACAATGCGATCCACCGCAGAATCGACAAAACCGATATGGGCATTTGTCCATTGATGAAGCTCTTTTGGTAGTGATTTGAAGATTTCTTGTTTAAATTGGCTAGTACCACGAACCATATTTTCACAAGCAATAATATTCAGTGGCTTGGTATTGCCTTGTTGATGTCTTGCTATAATCCCTTGCGCAACACTTGAAGCAATGCGCGCTAAAATTTGCGGACCCACGGCGGTGGTGATTAAATCAACTTTGGTAATATAATCGATCACTTCATTAGAGGTGCTGTTAATTCCATCGACATTTTTGACTATTTCAGTGGTGGATTGTTCGCCAACAACATTGACGGGGTACTCACGGCGCTTAGCGATTGCAGTGATGATTTGTTCATTGATATCGGCAAATGTGACCTGTATGCCAGCATCTGATAGTAATTTTCCAATAAAACCTCGCCCAATGTTACCTGCGCCAAAATGTAATGCTTGCATTATAATAATCCTTAATTAAATTTAAAAAGTGGTAATGGTTTCCCACTTGTTAAGTGGGAACGATAGTTGTGATATTAACTTAAAATAGCAAGTACCTCTTCAATACTTGTTGTGTTAACCAGTTTGGTAATAATGGCTTGATCATCAAGAGCATTAGTGAGTTTTGCAATGACATCAAGGTGTTCATTATTACGTGCAGCAATACCTATTATAATTTTCGCTTTGTCGTTGTCTTCTTCGCCAAATTGAACACCAGCTGGATATTGGCAAAATACGATGCCGGTTTTAATAACGTCGTTTTTTGATTCAATAGTACCATGTGGAACAGCTATTGATTCTCCTAAATAAGTGGACGTTAATTTTTCACGCGCTAACATTGCTTCAATGTAGGCAGGGGTAACATAACCATTATCGACCAATTTTTGCCCGGCAAAACGAATGGCTTCTTCTTTGTTTTTAGCGTTTAGCCCTAAAAAAATGTTTTGTTCTGATAATTTAAATAGGGGTGCATTATCAGTGGATTGGTTGCTGCTAGGTATCGTTTCACTTGCTAAACTACTCGCTTGTGAACTTAAAAGATCCGCAACCAATTGGCTATATAATTGACTGTCTAAAAAGTTGGTTAATGATATGTGATGTGCGTTTGGAGCGTGTTGTTTGGCTTGATCGGTTAAGTCTTTATGCGTGATAACTATGTCAACATCATTAGGAAGGTTATTGATTGCTAAATTAGTGACAAAAATATCGAGATTGGCATCTTGTACTTTTTTGCGTAACACACCTGCTCCCATAGCACTAGAGCCCATTCCTGCATCACAAGCCACAATGATTTTTTTCACTTTAGCTAAGTCAAGTATTCCATTTGTAATACCTTTTGATTCGTTTTTCATTGCAGAAACATTCGATTTTGCATCTTCAAGACTTTTGTCTGTCTCTTTGGTTGTTTTTAATAAAATCGCAGAAACGATAAAAGTAACCGTAGTTGCAGCAATGACAGAAAAAATTACGCCAAGCATAGATGATTTTGGTGTGACGGCAAGAACGGCAATGATTGAACCTGGTGATGCAGGTGAGCTTAACCCCGCTCCAAATAATGTTAAAGTAAATACGCCTGTCATTCCACCTAAAATAACCGCAATAATAAGACGTGGATTCATTAATACATAGGGGAAGTAAATTTCATGGATCCCGCCAAAGAAGTGAATGATTGCTGCGCCACTGGCTGAACTTTTTGCTGATCCTTTACCAAAAAACATATAAGCGAGTAGTAAACCTAAGCCAGGGCCAGGGTTGGCTTCGATTAAAAAGAAAATAGATTGAGAATGTTCAGCCGCTTGTTGAATACCTAATGGTGAGAATATACCGTGGTTAATGGCATTATTTAAGAAAAGGATCTTAGCGGGTTCAATAATGATCGACGTTAAAGGTAATAAATTATGCTCAACTAAGAAATTAACGGCAATAGTTAATTTACCAGATGCAATAACGACAGCAGGACCAATTGCGAAAAAAGCAAGCAACGCAAGTAGCATACCGATAATACCCGCTGAGAAATTATTGACTAACATTTCAAAACCGCTTTTGATTTTACCGTCTACGGCTTTATCAAATTGCTTTATTACCCAGCCAGCAAGTGGGCCGACTATCATTGCTCCTAAGAACATGGGAATATCTGAACCAACAATGACGCCCATTGTTGTGATTGCACCAACCACTGCACCTCGTTCACCGTGAACTAATTTACCACCAGTATAACCAATCAATAGTGGTAATAGGTAGGTAATCATAGGTCCAACTAGTTTGGCAATCGTTTCATTTGGATACCAGCCTGTTGGAATAAAAATAGCGGTAATAAATCCCCAAGCAATAAACGCACCGATATTTGGCATTACCATATTACTTAAGAATCGCCCAAAATTTTGGACTTTCAATTTGATGTTTGAGGTTGTCATAATATTCATCTTTCCTTATTGATTGGTATAATCTTTATGCAGTTATTGTAGAGGGATTTTGTTATTCGATTCATCAAAAAAAATTGATAAGTGTGATGAATATCACATTGTTAAAACCATTCGATTTTTTATTTTTGTGATTAAGATCACATTTACTTGGTATAAAAAGCAAAGTTTTAAGTCCAATAGACTAAAACGTATGTTTTCCTGAAACCTTTTTACAAAATAAGTGAACTTTGCCAAACTCGTTAACAAAGCCTTGCGCAATGATAAAAAATCACAGGAAAACTTATTACAGTAAAAATTTTAGTATCCGTTGATGTTATGTGAGAACTTTAGTTTTGATTACGATCTCAAAACCATACCGTCAGTCCCCACATTTAATCTAGCGGGCTTTACTCCACGGTAACCGATTTTGCTAAATTACGAGGCTGATCAACATCAGTGCCTTTGAGCAAAGCAACATGATACGCCAGTAGTTGGGTGGGCACGGTGTAGTAGATTGGTGCGGTAAGTTCTTCAATATGGGGTAGATTGATGATGTGCATGGTGTCATCACTGACAAAACCCGCATCTTGCTCGGCAAAGACATACAGTTGACCGCCACGCGCTCGCACTTCTTCGATATTGGATTTTAGTTTTTCTAGCATTTCGTTGGTTGGTGCCATCACAATCACTGGCATATCCGCATCAATTAATGCAAGAGGGCCATGTTTGAGTTCACCTGCAGCATAAGCTTCGGCGTGGATGTAAGAGATTTCTTTGAGTTTTAACGAAGCTTCCATAGCAATTGGATATTCATCGCCCCTCCCTAAGAATAACGCATGATGTTTATCAACAAATTGCTCTGCTAATTTTTTAATTTGTGGTTCAGACATAAGCACTTGTTCAATGCGGTTTGGCAAGGTTTGTAAGGCGTGGACAATTGCTTGCTCGGTGCTTTGTGCCATATTATTTAAACGTCCTAATTTTGCAACTAGTAGCAATAAAACCGTTAATTGTGTGGTAAAGGCTTTAGTTGATGCAACACCAATTTCAACCCCTGCTTTGGTTAATAAAACGAAATCGGCTTCACGCACGAGTGTGGATGCCGCTACATTACAGATGGCAAGGGTACTTAAGTAATGGTTTTCTTTCGCCAATCGCAAGGCAGCGAGTGTATCTGCGGTTTCGCCTGATTGTGAAAGAGTAATAAATAGACTGTTTTTGCGACGAGCGGGTTTGCGGTAACGAAATTCTGAGGCAATTTCGACATCGCATGGTATACCTGCTAAGGCTTCAAACCAGTAGCGCGCCACCATACCGGCATTATAAGCGGTGCCACAGGCAACAATTTGCACATGCTCAACCTGCTTTAGTATATTTTTTGCATTATCGCCCAGTTCTGATAAATCCACTTTACCATGCGCCATACGACCTTCAAGGGTATTTTTAATCGCATTAGGCTGTTCGTAGATCTCTTTTTGCATATAGTGACTATAGCCTGCTTTGCTACCCGCATCATATTTTGCATCAGATTCTATACATGGCCTTGTTACTTCATGATGATTCTTGTCTAAGATTGTCACTGTGCGGTGTGTGATAAGTGCGGTATCACCTTCTTCCAAATAGATAAATTGGCGGGTGACAGGTAATAGCGCTAATTGATCTGATGCGATAAAGTTCTCGCCTATGCCACAACCAATAACTAAAGGACTGCCGGAGCGCGTTGCAACTAGTATATCTGGGTTGTGCGTGTCCATAATGACTGTGCCATAAGCGCCTCGTAGTTGCGGGATAGCTTTTTGCACGGCGTCAAATAAGGAACAATCTTCGGTTGATATAATGTCATGAATTAAGTGGGCAATAACCTCGGTATCGGTTTCTGAACGGAATTGGTAGCCTTTGGCGATCAGCTTTTCACGCAATGGTTCAAAATTTTCAATAATTCCATTGTGCACGACAGCAATAAAGCCAGATACATGTGGGTGGGCGTTATGTTCAACTGGTTCACCATGGGTTGCCCATCGAGTATGCGCAATTCCGGTAGCTCCTTGTAGTGAATGTTTTGCAATGGCATCTTTTAGTGCTTGCACTTTGCCAACACGGCGAACGCGTTGCAGTTCGCCGTCTGGTGAAATAATTGCCAGTCCTGCTGAGTCATAACCACGATATTCTAATCGTTTTAGACCTTCTAATAATATTTCAGCAACATCACGTTTGGCGATAGCTCCCACGATTCCACACATAGTTTATTCCTCGTTAGTTAACTTTGTAGGTCGTTTCCAACCAGCAAGTTGTTTTTGTTTAACTCGACTTACAACCAATTCGTTATCATTTACATTATTGGTAACGGTTGTGCCTGCTGCAATAGTTGCACCTTTACCCACTTTTACCGGTGCAATCAATTGTGTGTCAGAACCGACAAACACATCATCTTCAATAATAGTTCTAAATTTATTGGCGCCATCATAATTACAAGTGATAGTGCCTGCACCAATGTTGACATTACTGCCGATTTCGCTGTCGCCAAGGTAGCTTAAGTGCCCAGCTTTGGTGGCTTTGCCCAGATGCGCTTTTTTTAATTCAACAAAATTGCCGACATGGGCTTGTTCGTCAAGTTGTGAGCCAGGTCGTAGGCGAGCAAAGGGGCCGATAGTACACTGTTTAGCGATAGTTGAATCTTCAATAATGCTATACGGACTGATATTTGAGTTATCATCAATCGTGCAATTTTTTAAGATACAACCTGCACCAATAAATACGTTATTACCTAATGTGACATTGCCTTCAATAACCACGTTACAATCAATGGTGACATCTTTACCGTGCGAGAGTGTGCCACGTAAGTCAAAGCGATTTGGATCAAGCAGTGTCACACCAGCGAGTAATAAGTGTTGAGCTTGCTGATGTTGATATCGTCGTTCTAATGTTGCCAATTGCAGGCGATTATTGACACCTTCAACTTCAAATGGTTGTACTGGGTGCGAGGTTAATATGTCATAACCATCTTGGTGCGCAAAAGCAATAATGTCGGTTAAGTAAAACTCTTGTTGCGCATTATTGTTGGTTAAACGAGATAACCAATTTTTCAATAATTTGCCAGTAACGAGCATGATACCGGTGTTAATTTCATTGATTTTTTGTTGCTCAGGGGTGGCATCTTTTTGTTCCACAATGGCAACGACTTTACCGTTGTGGCGTTCAATGCGTCCATATCCAGTTGGATTATCGAGTATTACCGTCAATAATGCGATGCCTTGTTTGGGTTTGCTAGCAATTAAAGTTTGTAGCGTTTGAACCGATATAAGAGGTGTGTCGCCATATAAAATTAAGATATCTTCATCATCTTGAATATAAGGGATAGCTTGTTGAACAGCATGGCCAGTGCCGAGTTGTTCAGCTTGATAAATCAGCTGCACATGTTGATTTTTAAGTACATCTTCAAGCTGTGCTTTGCCATGTCCATAAACAATATTAATGCGGTTGGTATTTAGTTGTTGAACTGTATCAATAACATGTTGTAACATCGGTTTTTCGCCGATTTTATGTAAAACTTTAGGTAGGTTGGAATACATCCGTGTGCCTTTTCCTGCCGCCAAAATAATAGCACTCAGTTTTGGAGGTGAAATTGCCATAATCAGTTCCAGTCTGGTTAAATTAGCCTAATACTATAATCAAAGTTTTTAATGAAATCATCCACAATCTTTTAATTTTTATCATAAAAAAAGTAATATTGATATTTACCAATGGGTTTAACAAAAAAGGAGGTCATGTTATGAATTCCGTGATGAAAGTTTTATTACTCTATACCACACACGAAAAACAAACACTTAAGATTATGCAACGTATAAAATCGCGTCTTTATGGTAAATGTGAGTGCGACATTATTGAACTGCTACCCGATACTAAAATCGATCTAACTCAATACCAAGCAGCTTTATTGGGTTGTTCGATTCGTTATGGGTTTTATGGCAAAGTGATGAAAGTGTTTATTGATAAGCATTATCAGCAATTAAATAAGATGAAGTCTGGATTTTTTGGGGTAAATTTGGTGGCAAGAAAACCCAATAAAAATACGCCAGAAACGAATTTATACACCAAAAAATTCTTAGCTAAAATAGCATGGAAGCCAACCATTACTGCAGTTTTTGCTGGCGCGCTGTATTATCCACAATATAATTGGTTTGATCGCAATATGATCCGTTTGATTATGTGGTTAGGAAAGGGTGATACTGATGTGACAAAACCAATGATTGAATATACTGATTGGACAAAGGTAGATGAGTTTGCCGATCAATTTTATACTTAAATGCATAGTTTCCTGAAACTTTTTCACAAACAAATCGATATTTTTCTAAACTTATCAACTTTTCAAGTTCTTTTAAATAAACTTTGTGATATAGATCAACATTTCGGCTAAAAAGGTGTACAATACCGCGCCTATAGAATGTGTCTCCTAATTGGAATTTTAATTGTGATTGAAAATTTAAGAAATATTGCCATTATTGCCCACGTTGACCATGGTAAAACGACTTTGGTTGACAAGTTATTAAAACAGTCAGGTACGTTAGATAATCTACGTGGTGACGATAACGAACGTATCATGGACTCTAATGCGCTTGAAAAAGAACGTGGTATTACCATTTTAGCTAAAAATACCGCTATTGATTGGAATGGTTACCGAATTAATATCGTTGACACCCCAGGACATGCTGATTTTGGTGGTGAAGTTGAACGTGTTATGTCGATGGTTGATTCTGTACTATTGCTTGTTGATGCAATGGATGGACCAATGCCACAAACGCGTTTTGTAACGCAAAAAGCATTTGCTTATGGTTTAAAACCGATTGTAGTTATCAATAAAGTTGATCGTCCCGGTGCACGTCCTGATTGGGTTGTTGATCAAGTGTTCGATCTGTTTGTTAATTTAGGGGCTACTGATGAACAGTTAGATTTCCCTATCGTTTATGCTTCAGCATTAATGGGGATCGCAGGTTTAGATCATGAAAATATGGCTGAAGATATGACGCCATTATTTGAAGCGATTGTTAAATATGTTGAGCCTCCAAAAGTAGATTTAGACGGACCATTCCAAATGCAAATTTCTCAACTTGATTATAATAATTATGTTGGTGTTATTGGTATTGGTCGTATTAAACGTGGTCGCGTTAAACCAAATCAACAAGTAACTATCGTTGATAGTGAAGGTAATAAACGGACCGGCAAAGTAGGGCAAGTTCTTGGCCATTTAGGACTACAACGTTATGAAGCTGAAGTTGCCGAAGCTGGCGATATTATTGCATTAACGGGTCTTGGTGAACTCGGTATCTCCGATACAATTTGTGATAATAGCTGCGTTGAAGCATTACCTGCGTTAACTGTTGATGAACCAACTGTAACTATGTTCTTTAATGTCAATAGCTCACCATTTGCTGGTAAAGAGGGTAAATATGTCACTTCTCGTCAAATTCTTGAGCGTTTAAATAAAGAGCTTGTCCATAATGTTGCTCTTCGTGTCGAAGAAACGCCAGATCCCGATGCCTTTAGAGTCTCTGGTCGTGGTGAATTGCATTTGTCAGTACTCATCGAAAATATGCGCCGCGAAGGTTATGAGCTAGGGGTTTCTCGTCCTAAAGTTATCTTTAGAGAAATTGATGGTAAAAAACAAGAACCATTCGAACAAGTTACGCTTGATATTGAAGAACAACATCAAGGTTCAGTGATGGAAGCACTTGGTTTACGTAAAGGTGACCTAACAAATATGCTACCAGATGGTAAAGGTCGCGTACGTTTAGATTATGTCATTCCAAGCCGTGGGCTTATTGGTTTTAGAACTGAATTTATGACCATGACCTCAGGTACCGGTTTGCTTTATTCGACCTTTAGTCATTACGATGATGTTCGTCCAGGCGAAATTGGTCAACGTAATAATGGCGTAATGATTTCAAACGGTACCGGTAAAGCATTGGCTTATGCGCTATATGGCTTACAAGACCGTGGTAAATTATTCTTAGGTCATGGTGCTGAAGTTTATGAAGGTCAAATTATTGGTATTCATACTCGCTCAAACGATTTGACGGTTAACTGTCTAACCGGTAAAAAATTAACCAACATGCGAGCATCAGGTACCGATGAAGCAACAACACTTTCACCACCAATCAAAATGTCATTAGAACAAGCATTAGAGTTTATTGATGATGACGAATTAGTGGAGGTTACACCATTATCGATCCGTTTACGTAAACGTCATTTAACTGAAAATGATCGTAAACGTGCGTATAGAAGTGGTAATAAAGACTAGTGTAGTATTAATGCTACCGTAATACGAAAACCTCGCTGCTTAGCGAGGTCGACTTAATAACAAACCTCGATACAATTCGGGGTTTATTTTTTTTGCAAAAAATAAGCTTTTTAATTTTCGTCTATTTTGATAATAAACGATATTGTTTTCAATGTGCTCAATGAGAACGCTAAAAGCTATTTTTTCCCTGCGACTGGTCTATTCTTTTTATCATTTTTTATAATTTAAGGAAAATAACCGTTGATGTTGTACAAGTATTTTGTACAATGTTTGCGGATTAATTAAGTTTTCAATGAGGAAATATTATGAGGCATATTAGTTATTCAGCAGCGAGAGCAAATTTATCAGCAAAAATGGATGAAGTTGTAAATGACAGAATGCCAACTATTATTACACGTCAGAATGGAGATAATTGTGTCTTAATGTCATATGAAGAATATTCATCTTTAGAAGAAACAGCACGCTTATATCGTTCGCCTGCAAATACAGCTCATTTGTTGCGTTCATTAGAACAAATTAATAGTGGAAAATTGCAAGAGCATGAGTTGAACGATGAATAAATTATTTTCTGATGAGTCTTGGAGTGATTATCTATATTGGCAGAAAACTGATAAAAAAATGATTAAACGCATCAATGAACTTCTTAAAGATATTAGCAGAACACCATTTTCTGACCTAGGTAAGCCCGAAAGCCTAAAGTTTAATTTATCTGGCTATTGGTCAAGAAGGATTGATAGTGAACATAGATTAGTTTATAAAATTGAAAATAATTGCATTATTATTCTATCGTGTCGTTATCATTATTGAAACTAGAAAGTAGCCAACAAAGTTGGCTCAGATTGTTGAACCCCGCTATTTAGCGAGGTTTTTTTTGGCTTTTACTCTGGCAATGGCGTCAGCTATTGACTGTTTACGATCAGTGGGGGTGCTGATCTTGTTTGTCGTCGGCATAGTGCCTGGAAACAAAATGGTTGGTGGAACTAACTGATTATGGCCTAATCGCTGTTGCTTTTTCTGAGTTAGCGCTAACTCTTCTGATTCATTCAATACGCGGCCTAACGTACTTAATGTAATACAGTCTGTTGGGCAAGTATTGATACAATTACTACACGAAGTACATAACTGTGGCAGTATTGTGTGCAATACTTGTTTGCTACCGACAATAGCATCAGTTGGGCAAACACGGATGCATTTGCCACAGCCAATACAGTTTTCTTCGTCAATAAATGCTTTATATTGTTGTTGGGTTTGCATAATCACTTCTTGCATTAACTTAAACCTACAATATTACCATCTTTGTCAATATCAATTTGTCTATAAGCAGGATTAGTGCCTAGTCCTGGCATGGTCATTACATTACCAGCATAAACACGAATAAAACCAGCACCAGCAGATATCGCTAAGTGACTAATATCAACATCAAAATCTGTAGGGACATTTTTTAGATTGGCATCAGCACTAATTGACATGGGGGTTTTAGCAATACAAAGAGGCAAATGATCGAGTTTTAATGCTTCGATCTCTTTGATATTTTCCAGTGCTTGTGCTGATAAATTAGCTTTGTTGGCACCGTATTTTTTTACCATAGTTTGGATTTTATCAGCAAGTGACATGTTGTCAGGATAAGGTAATTTGATCTCACTTGGCATATCACATGCTTTGATAATATGCTCAGCCAGTTTTTCTGCGCCTTTACCGCCTTGAGTGAAAACTTCACTCACTTCACAAGCAAACGCCCCATGCTCAATTGCATATTTTTGTAAAAAGGCTAGTTCTTCTTCACTGTCGTGTGGAAAGCGGTTAATAGCAACAATCACTTGTAGCCCATAACTTTTAGCATTGTTGATATGCCATGCTAAATTAGCCGCACCAATTTCAAGCAGCTCCACATTAGATTCTGAGATTTCTTTTGGAATCGCTTGCCCTGGTTTGATATTATATTTACCGCTGTTAGATTTTAAGCTACGAACCGTTGCAACAAGTACCACACATGAGGCTTTTATTCCTGCTTGGCGATATTTAATATTAAAGAATTTTTCCATGCCCATATCTGAGCCAAAACCAGCTTCGGTTACGACATAATCGGCAAGTTGTAAAGCAATGCGATCGGCAATGACTGATGAGTTGCCATGGGCAATATTAGCAAAAGGTCCTGCATGAATCAGTACCGGCGTATTTTCAACTGTTTGCATCAGGTTTGGATTAATCGCATTTTTAAGTAACACTGTCATAGCGCCCGCAACTTCAAGTTGTTCCGCGGTAATCGCTTCGCCTTGAGTATTATAAGCTAAAATAATACGCCCAATACGCGCTCGCATATCGTGTAAATCTGAGGCTAATGCTAAAATTGCCATAAGTTCTGACGCTGCGGTTATCTCAAAGCCATCTTGACGTGTAATGCCATTAACACCACCACCAACACCAACGGTAATCTTACGAAGTGCACGATCATTATGATCCATCACACGTTTCCACACAATACGATTTACATCGATATTGAGACGCGGCAAGCCCGTTTGTGCGGTAAATTCATCGCCCAAGCGCTCTTCATGATAAAGGCGCGAATCTAATGCGGCTGATGCCAAATCATGAGCGGCGGTAATAGCGTGAATATCACCAGTTAAATGTAGATTTAACGTTTCCATTGGTAATACTTCGGCTTGACCACCGCCAGCAGCACCACCTTTTACACCAAATACAGGGCCTAAACTTGGTTGACGGATACAAGCAATGGCTTTTTTTCCAATATAATTTAAGCCTTCACTTAGCCCGATAGTATTCACCGTTTTTCCCTCACCAAGTGGAGTTGGCGTGATAGCGGTAACTAACACCAATTTGCCGTTAGGTTTGCTTTGGTTGGCTTTAAGAATGGATAAATCGATTTTTGCCACGTGTTTGCCATAAGGCAGGATAAATTCTTCTGGAATGTTGCATTGTTTAGCGATTTCAGTAATTGGGCGTAAAGGCATATTAGTTCTCATCTAACAATAAATTGGACTATCAGTATAAATAATTTAAATAGCCGAATAAAGCGACAATTTTATCTTTATTGATTTTCGGCACAAGTCGCAATTATCTTGTTATAATAACTTAATACATTCAATAAAAGGAAAATAGTTAAATGAATTGGTTTTCTGAGTATTCACTTTTTTTAGCTGAAACAGCAACAGTTGTTATTGCAATTTTAGCGGTACTTATTTTTATATTAAGCCAACGCCGTAAGTCAGCAACGGTGGCAGGGCGTTTATCGGTCAAAGACATTAGTCAAGAATATGAGCAAGTTAAAGATGATATGTTAATGTCAAGTATGGACGAACTAGAAGCTAAGCTGTTTATGAAAGATCTTAAAAAACAGAAAAAACTTGAAAAGAAACAGGCAAAATTAGCGGCTAAACAAAAAAAGAAACAAGTTAACAAGCAAAAAAACTCTGAAGAACAGTCAACGCTAGATAATACAACGCAGCTAGCAGAAAGTAATACCGATCAGCAAGCAAAACCAAAATTGTTTGTATTGTCTTTCAACGGTAGTATGGATGCGCATGAAGTTGAAGAATTACGTCAAGAAATTACCGCTGTATTGGCTGTTATTAAATCAGAGGATAAAGTTGTGGTTAAGCTTGAAAGCCCAGGCGGGGTAGTCCATGGCTATGGGCTTGCAGCATCACAGCTATTACGGTTTAGACAGCGTGATATTCCTTTTACCGCAGTTGTTGATAAAGTTGCGGCAAGTGGTGGGTACATGATGGCATGTACCGCTAACAAAATTGTGGCAGCACCATTTGCCATTGTGGGTTCTATTGGTGTGGTTGCACAAATTCCTAACTTTAATCGCTTACTTAAAAAACATGATGTGGATATTGAGTTACAAACAGCAGGTGCATATAAACGTACGTTAACCATGTTTGGCGAAAACACCGAAGAAGGTCGCCAAAAATTCAAACAGGAATTAGAAGAAACTCATCTTTTATTTAAAGATTTTGTTAAAGAGTATCGTCCAAACGTGGATATCGAACAAGTTGCCACTGGCGAGCACTGGTTTGCGACGCAAGCCAAAGATAAAGGCTTAGTTGACGAAATTAGCACTAGTGATGACTTTATTTTATCTCATTTAAAAACACATAAAATTATCGCTGTTAGTTATCAACGCAAGCAAAAACTATCAGAAAGAATTTCGAAAAACGTCGTAAAAAGTGTCGAAAAATTATTTTTTAGACAAGGAAATGGGCTGTAATAGCCCTTTTTTGATTAAGAAAAATTTTTCGATTTGATCTTTCGTAGTTAATTATACAGGCAGTCATAATTAGCTGCCGTATATTGTTGTGGTTTTTGCATTGTCTAAAATCGTTTGATAATAATTGAAGTATTTATTCCACCAAATGCAAAATTGTTGGTTTGAAAATATTCAATATCTAATTTTCGACCTGTCCCAACTAAATAGTCAAGGTCACCACATGCAGGATCAATATTATTCAGATTAATTGTTGGATTGAACCAACCCGAGTGCATCATTTCAAGTGTTAGCCAGGCTTCTACGGCGCCACATGCTCCAAGAGTATGCCCGAAATAACTTTTTAACGATGAGATAGGAGTTTTATTGCCAAATATTTCGGCAGTTGCATTACTTTCGGCAATATCACCACGATTGGTTGCGGTGCCATGAGCACTGATGTAACCTATATTTTCAGGCGATAGATTAGCTTTTTTTAATGCTTGCTCCATGCATATTTTCATAGTTTCTTTACGTGGTTGAGTGATATGGCTAGCATCACAATTAGTCATAAAACCGACGATTTCGCCATATATTTTTGCTCCTCGCGCCTTTGCGTGCTCATATTCTTCAAGAATCAAAGCGCCAGCTCCTTCACCAATTACTAAACCGTCGCGATTTTTGTCAAATGGGCGAGGGGAACTTTTTGGACTATCATTCTTTTGACTGGTAGCAAATAAAGTATCAAATACTGCTGCTTCTGAGGGACATAATTCTTCTGCACCACCAGCAACCATTGCTGTTTGCATACCATATTTGATTGCTTCATAAGCATAACCAATAGCTTGACTACCTGATGTGCAAGCGCTAGAAGTCGTAATAACTCGTCCTTTCAATCCAAAAAATAATCCAGTATTGACAACAGTAGTATGTGGCATCATTTGTACGTAAGTTGTAGCTGTAATATTGTTGGTATGTTTTTCATTTAGCATTGTTGCAAATGAAGCAACTGGTTGTGTACTACCTGTTGAAGAACCAAAAGCAATTCCTGTTTCACCATTTGCAATAATTGGATCATCAAGTAGCCCCGCTTTTTCAAGGGCTATTTCTGTTGCCTTAGTCGATAATAGGGATACTCTTCCCATGGAGCGTATTTTTTTTCGGGTATAATGCTCAGGGACGGTAAAATTATCGATAGGTGCACCTAATTTTGTGTGCAATCCATCATATATTTCCCATTCGGGCATATATCTCACTGCGTTTTCTAATTTTTTTAACTTTTCTTGTATAGTAATCCAGTCATTACCAAATGCTGTAACACCACCCATCCCTGTTATGACAACTCTTTTAGTCATATCATCCCTCCGTTGATTGAAATTACTTGGCGTGTTATATATCCCGCTATATCAGACATCAAATAACTTGCTAATCCCGCCACTTCATTCACTTGTCCCATGCGTTTTAATGGTATTATTTTCATTGCTTCTTGTAATGCAATAGGTTCCATATCTAATATACCCGTATCAATTAAACCAGGTGCAATACAATTTACTGTGATTTTACGTTTAGCAAGCTCAAGCGCTAGAGCTTTGCTTGCTCCAATTAAACCGGCTTTTGCAGCACTATAATTAACTTGCCCACGATTACCCATCAAACCAGAAATTGAAGATATCACAATAATCCGTCCGCCGTTACGAAGTCCTATCATTGGCATAATGCAAGGATGCAAAACATTGTAAAAACTGTCAAGATCGGTATGAATGACATTATTCCAATCATCGTCGGTTAAAGCTGGGAAAGCACCATCACGGATGATACCTGCATTATTTACAACACCATAATATGCGCCATGAAGTTCGATATCAGCTTCAATGGTTTGTTTACATTGTATACGATTACTTACATCAAATTGTATTAATCGAGCCGTACCGCCTGTTTTTTCAATATCATTTTTTGTCTCAATCGCACCTTGTTTATCATTATGGTAGTGAACTACAATTGCAAAGCCATCTTGTGAAAGTTTGCAAGCAATAGCTTTGCCAATTCCTTTACTGGCGCCAGTTACCAGGATTGTTCGTTTCATTTCTTTTCTTCTCCTAATCGATTTTGGCCAAATAAATAATCTAATTCAGTTTGATCGGGTTCATAAACATTGAGTTTTCCTGAAACGACACATTGATCGTCGATCTTTATTTGACAATCGAAATTAGCTAGTTTGGTATCAAAAAGAACCAAGTTTGCATGTATAATCAAATTGCTGTAGTGGGGAAAGGTTGGTAATGATGTTTTGATTGATCTTCCACCTAATAACATACCTAATTGTGGTTTTTTATTGTTAATAATACCATGGTATCCATTCCATATACCAATGGTTTGAGCCATTAATTCAATGGTATATAAATTGGGTAATTCATTATTTTCGTTTAAAAAAGGTGCCAGAATACCATTTTTATTAACTTGAACACTACAGATGCATTGTTCATCATCAATTAAATGAACTTTTTCTACCATGACCATTGGTTTTTCATGAGGTAAATAATAAATCGCTGGGTAATATTGCATTATATTTTTCCAATAATTAGAGATGCATTGTTACCACCAAATGCAAAAGAATTTGACATTATAACTGGAGCATTTAATGTCATGCGATTTGTAACAATATTGATTTTGTCGAGAGTTTCATCAAATGGTGAGATTGAAAAATCCTGTTGTGGTAAATAAATATCTTGGTGAAGTAATAAGGTGCTAATGGCTAATTCTGTCGCTGCAGCACTACCTAAAGTATGACCGGTAAGATGTTTAGTTGAGCTACATGGTGGTAAATTTCGATTGAATAGGCGATAAACAGCTTTACTTTCTGCAAGATCATTCAATATTGTTGCTGTTCCATGAAGGTTGATATAACCAATGTCATTGGTCGTTAATTTTGCATCATTTAAAGCTGCATACATTGCTTTTTCAGCCCCTAATCCTTCTGGATGGGGTGATGAAATATGATGTGCATCGGATGATTCCCCAGTACCTAAAATAGCGATATTGCTTGTTTCTTCTTTGGTAAGTAAAAATATAGCGCTTGCTTCGCCAATATTAATTCCATTTCGGTTTTGTGCAAAAGGCATACATGGACTTGCCGAAAGTGATTCAAGCGCATTAAATCCATTAATTGGCATTCGGCTTAGGCTATCTGCCCCTCCAACAATTGCTGCATCAACTATGCCTGACTCAATCAATCTTTTACCACTAATAATTGCTTTAGCACTAGATGTGCAGGCTGTTGATATTGTGTAACTAGGGCCTTTTAAACCAAGCAAAGCTGTTAAAAAGCACGATGGATCACCTAACTCTTGTTGATTATAAGAAAAGGATTGCAAATGACTATGTTTTTGTAGGTAATGTTTTAAATTGACATCCCCTTCATGAATACCCGAGGTGCTTGTCCCCATAATAATTGCTATTCGTTTATTTCCGTGGCGTAAAATAGCATCATCAATTTCTGATTGAATTTGTAAGTAAGCTCCATACAGTAATCGGTTATTCCGTGTTGCATATTGCGACAAATGTTTAGGTATTTTAGGTAAATCAGTTTTGACTTTACCTAGCCATGTTTTTTGGTTGTTTAGTAACCAACCGCTTTCTTCAATTAAACAATGAGATGCACAATATAGTTTAAGTAGCTTCTGTTTAATTTCATTTATAGAATTACCTAAAGTATTGATTGCCCCAAGAGCTGTAATATAAATCATTTATTTTGTATCCATACTTTGTATTGCGATTTTATAACCAAATATATGATGCTTAATTTGAGTCGGTTTTCTTATCTTAGCAGATGGTTGTTCTGCATAGGCTATATCAATTATGATTTCTTGTTTATTATTGATCAATGTTCTATGTAATTCGCTATCAATGAGTTGCCAACCTGCGGGTAACACGGTCTGCCACTCTTTTATAGGTAAAATACTTAGCATAATATCAGATAAAACTTGTTCAGGCGCCGGTAGCTCTTTAATAAAAATATTGTGTTTTGTTTTTACTAGCTTTCCATCATAGTCAATTTCAAATAACTTGAAGCCTAGAGCAGAAAGACCAATTACTTTTAATTGGTTGTTGTTAATATCGACTATGGCAATAATTGAGTTTTCCAGATCATTATATTTAAATTTTAATAGTTGTTGATCATGATAATGTTGTTTTATATTTATTATTGGAAGATTAATTTTAACTTCTCTGGTGAGCCATGCTTGAGATTGTGTTTTATTTGCACAGCCAGCTACTAATATCACTAACATCATTATGGTTAAAACTAAATATTTTTTCATTATGTATTACCTATTCTGAATTTTTTATGATTTTTCTTAATAATTTATGTGTTTTTTATAGCTAATGGTGCAAATATAAAGGCGGCAAAAATGCCACTTGTTAACACTATTCCAAAACACATTATGGCATTTGTGTGGCTAATTATCAGTAGTCCAAAGGATAATAAGGTTGTTAGAGCTGCCATTGTAACTGCTAATAAGGCACTTTTGGTTTGGCATTTATAATTACCTAAAAAGAGACTATAGTCGATACCAATACCAATGACAAGAATGAGTGCTAACATTGAAAATAGATTCAATGGTTGGTGAATGATGCCATGTACAGATAGAGCAACTCCAATTGATAGTAATGTCGGTAGGGTGCTTTTTAATGCTGTAATTAAGCCATATTTGCGATTGTAGAAAATAAAGCAGATACAGATAACAATTACCGCACCTGTAATTAATTGAGATAAGTGTATTCTATAGTTGGTAAACATATTATTAAATTCAGTATGGCGATCAAGCCAATAGATGCCATTATTTATTTGTGATAATGCATTGATCTCGCTTAATTGTTTAACGTTACCAATAGGTATTAATGTTGCACTTTTACCGTTTGGTAGTGATAGCCATAGTAAATTTTGCCCTTGACTAATTTCGCTTTTTACCCAGATTTCTGGTGTGATAAAACTGTTTGAATCTTCAGTATCTGGTACTTTAACATTGATACCTATTTGTTTGAGCGAAGATAAAATTTCAGGTGTATATTTGTTTATTAAAGCAATATTATGTTGTTGTTTTTCAATTGAGGGTAAAGTAATGGTTTGATATTGTTGAAAGACACCACGCTGTTTTGCTTGTTCTAATTTTGGCAGAAACGATTCAAGCCGTTGTAATGTTTGTTCTGCTGTATCACCAAATACGATAAACCATTTTTGATCCGAGGATTGGTGAGTAATATTTATTATATCTTGCTCTTCTTTTTGGATATCAGCAGGTAAAGCTTGTAACTTGCTGATATCATCATCAATTTCTAAATTATTAAAACCATAACTAATAAATACTATTGCAACTGATAAAGTTATCCATTGCATATTTTTATTTTTCCACAATTTAAGCCAAAAGGTGAAGAAGCGATGTCCGACATTTTGGCGTACAGGTATTTTCTTTACTAAGAAAGGATACCAGCAAGTGACAGTTAAAAAGGCGCCAATTAAACCAAATACAGCAAAAATAGATAGCTGTTTTAACCCTGAGAATGGTGCAATTAACAAAATAAGATAAGCAATAAAACTGGTGCACAATGCGATAGTTAAGGTTGATATTAGTTTTTTTAAACTGACATAAGGTGATTCATTATTGCCATGAAGTAATCGTTCAGTTAGATAATGTAATGAATAATCAATGGTTATTCCAATTACGCTAGTACTCATTACTAGCGTCATAACGTGAATTTCGCCAAATATCATTAATACTGCGACTAATCCACAAACAAAACCAATTAAAATTGATAATAGAGAAAGAAGAATAGGAGTAATAGAGCGAAATACAGCAATTATCAATACAATAATACCGATGATTGAAAGGCTTCCTATTGTGGAAATATCTTTTTTAGCTTCAATACTTGCATTATCGCTGTAGAAAAGCACACCTCGCTTTAATATTTCTGTCCCGGGATAATTTGTTTTTAATTGTTCACTTAATGTTTCCAGCGCGGTAACGATTTGGTGTGATTGGTTTAAATCAAATGAAGAACCATTAAGCTGAGCATAAATCATGTACCATACATTACCTTGTTTATCTTGACCTGTTAACCAATTATTTTTAATGGTTAGATTTCCCGTATTGCTAAGTTGTTTTAATTGCGAGGCACGAGTAAGTAGTAACGGATCTTTATTCAGTTCTGTTGCACTTATTCCACTAAATGGTGAGTATATTTGGCTTTGAATCCAAGCAAAATGTTTATGTGTTTTTAACCTTTCAATCGTATTTTCATCCATTAACTGATAACGATATTTATAAGCAAATTCTCCCCAATTTTTTTGAAATTGATCATCAAAATGTCCATTAATTTGATTAAAAATGGAAAGTTTTTGTAAGTGATGATACCACCAGTTTACTGGCTCTAAATTATTGGGATTGGTGGGTTTAATTAACCAAACAAGTTGTTTATCAAGCCTATCTTGGAAGCCATTAATAAGTTCAGTTGGAACATGGTTAGTTTGTTCCTTAGGTAGTAAGGATAAAACGCTACTATTGAGTTTACTGTTAGAAATAAGGTAGCAGGCAGCTAACAGTAAGCAAATAACAGTAATAACCCATAAAATTGCTTTATGTTTAAGTTTTATTATCTTATTTGAATAGCAATTGTTCATGTTTTGTTAGTTTTGATGTTTTGTGATTTTTAAATGTAATTAAAGTTTTATCGTTTTGTTTATCATCTATAGTGATAGTTTGTAGGTATGTGTTACCGTTTAATATTATTTGTTTAAAAATTTTATTTAACGGAGCATTTTTGGGCGTAAGTATAAGCGTCCATTGTTGATTTTTTTCTGACAGTATTACGTCAAAATTATTTTCTAGTATTTGCTTATCAGCAGTAAAAATTGCTGTTAATAAATGATTAAATTGAAATAGCTGAGGTTGGCTCTCCGCAGTAATTATTTGAGGTTGTTGTTCGTCGATACTTTGTTCCATTCGCTGTTGATTCATTTTTAACGTCATGGTAAAAGGTGTTTGTTGGTGCCACCATAATCCTAAATTTTGAGAAATAATCATTTTTCCTGTTGAATGTAATGGAGTTGATAGCCCATTTATGTAACGTGCTTGTATAAAATCAGCACGAATAATATTCTGTTTATTAAATTGTTGTTGTAAATCTTCTAGGGTAATTGAATAGGTCAATGTGGAAAAGCACATAACCATTATGGTAATTGCCGTGACTAAGTATTTCTTCATTTTTATAATCCAAAACGTTCTAAAAAAATTGGAGGCGTAATAAAACACATCTCTTGAGTTGATGCTGATATAGCTACTTGAATTGTGTAGCCAGATGTTGTTTTTTTTCCTGTCAAACAATCTATTATTGTGTAATTAATTTTTATGCGATGTTCATATTCTTTTAAGGTAGCAATAATTTGCAAGGTTTGTTCAGCGATTGTTGGCGCAATATATTTTACTCTAGCATCAACAATAGGCCAAAGATAACCCGAGTCAATCATCTGTTTGTAACCATAATTAAATTTTTGGAATAAAGCTTCTCTTGCTTTTTCAAAAAATTTCAGATAGTTACCGTGCCAAACCACACCCATTGCATCTGTATCATGGAATGAAGTGGTATATTCAATAGTCGAACTATGTTCAAAATTATTTTTCATTTTTATCTGTATCTTTATTTAATTTGTTTGGTGTAGGAGGGGTAAATCGCCAAAAATCGTAAAAGTTAAACCAATCCAGTGGAGAAATAAGGCAGTAATGTTCTAATCTTTTTGCATAATCTTGTATAATTCTATTTAGCTCATTTTGTCGATTTTGTCTTGGTAACAAAATTCCATCCGAAAAATGCTCAAAATAGATTTGAAAGCGTCCATTAGGTTTTAGTCCCCAAATTAAATAAACTGGATAACCTAAAGCAGAAGATAAAATAAACGGGCCTTTCGGAAAAGGGGCAAGGTCACCTAAGAAATTAGCCCAACTAATTGAGTTATCCGGCATTCTTTGATGCGGATTGCTTGATGTTCTATCGCCAACAATAGCAACCCATTCACCATTATCTAGTTTTTCTTTTAGTAAAATAGCGGTACTGGGACCCAAAGTATCTACTTGGATTAAATTAATTGCAGATGCTTGATTGACTTCTTGTAATACTTGCTGAAAACGCATAGCATGTTTTTTGAAAACAAGTGCATTAATTTTTATATTATGCGATAACTCGGCAAGTGCTCTACACATTTCTATATCACCAAGATGTGAACAAATTAAAATAATACCTCGTTTATTAGAAATAATATCTAAGCATTCTTGATTGTTGGGAAAATAAAGTTGATCAAGTTTGATGTCGCCATTCCAACTGGCTATTTTATCAAGTAGCGATTCACCAAATCGCTGGAAATGATGAAATGTGGTAAGCTGTTTTTTTTCAACATAAGGGATCTGGTCGTAAAAGTTTTTTATTTTTTCTAAATAGGATTTTGATACTTGGCGTTGCATGTTTCCAGTTAACCAAAAATAGGTAATAACTGGATACATAATCAACTTTGCAAAATTTCGCCCAAAAAGTTGATAAAGTTTTAGAATAAACCTGATGCCAAATAGTCCTTTCCTTTCAGGTGTCTGCGACCAGTGTCTTTGTTCTTTATTTTTGTATTGTTTCCTTCTAAGTAACAAAGGTAAGCGTGGAATCATTCCAAAAAATAAACGTGTGTGCATCCAAGATATTCGAACATTATCTTTAAATGCGTTGAAATGTGATATACCATCTTTAGGGTAAGTTACATGTGTAGGCACGAAAATAGATGGTGTACCTTGCCAGTACAATCTCACCATGATATCTGTATCGAAATCCATTCTTTTGCCTATTTTAATCTGTTTTATAAGGTCAAGTGTTTGCTGTAGTGGGTAAATACGAAATCCACACATGCTATCTTTGATTGAGAATGATAAGGTTTCAACCCATACCCAAAAATGTGTTATATATCTAGCGATTAATCGATGTTTAGGTACAGAGTTGTCATAGACAGGATAACCAGATATTAAGGCATCGGGATTAAGCTGTGATTGTTCTAGTAGTTGTTTAACAGATTGGCTATCATGTTGCCCATCAGCATCTATTTGTATTGCATGTGTGAAACCATGGTTAAGCGCATATTCGAGACCCGCCATGACTGCTGCGCCTTTTCCTTGATTAGTTGCTAAGTGTAATAGTGTTACCCAAGGATATAAGGCTGAGATTTGTTCCAGTTTTAGTGCTGCATCAGTTGAACTACCATCATCGATTAAAATACATTCTAATTGATAAGGTTCAATATTTTTCAAAACTGTAGGTAAGGTTTCACTATGATTGTAAGACGGAATAACAAAACAGTAGTTAGTTAGTAAGGAATATTGTGCTAATGACATAACGAGAGCTTCCCTGTGCTTGCTACTTTATTGCTATTTGGTGTGATAATAGTATAGCTAAATTCTAATTTTTTTATTTTTTCATACCATGCTAGGTGTAAAATAAGGCGATCTTTGGGAAGAACTGGGCATTGAAATTTGATTACATCAATGGATAATAAGCGCAATGAGTTATCAAAATATTTTTGGGTGTAATAGATTACCCAGTTAAGTTGGGTAACTCCTGGTAATAAAGGTTGCGATTTAAAATGGCCTTCAAACCAAAAAAGATCAGGCGAGATTGTTAGTTCAATATTAGCAGAGGTTTTGCTAATATTAATTGTCTTTTCCTTAGTAAACTTTTTTTTCATTGTTTTTCTGGTGCATCAAATAATATTTTTAAATCAATATAAGAGCATTTCCCTTGAGCGTTTTGGGGTAAAAATTCAACAAATCGCCATTTTTTAGGTATTTCGATTAATGATAATGTATCTTTCAATAAAAGTCGAAAATATTGTGTTAATTCGAAATGTTTATATTCATGTAATAGTTGTTTATATGGTAAAGATAGCTCGATTACTGCGCCAAGTATTGTTCGATTGTTTTGTTCTAGTGGAATAACAATAGCTTGTGCTACTTCATCAAGTTGATTAAATTGTTTTTCAATGAATGTTAGTGATACTCTGTTTTCGGATATTTTTATAATTTTATCTATTCGCCCATTTAGGTAAAAATGATTGTTATCTATTTTCTTTATTTCGTCATGTAATGGTTCAGGTTGGGTTAATAACGGTGAAATTAATAAAGGTGGTTTTGATTGTTTACATTCTATACGCATTGATGGGAATAATTGCCAAAATATATCGGCTTGTGTTTGTTGACGAGTTGCAATGATACCTGTTTCGCTTGAGCCATATATCTCATTAGGAAGAACACCATAGCTTTTCTGGCATAATAGTGCTTCTTTATATGCAAGTTTTCCTCCAGATGAAATTACTTTATCACAATTTATTGTTGGTAATTTGTCATCTAAATTTTTGAGAATTGATGGTGTTGTAATGTAGATAATTTTTTTATGACTCTGAGTGGTTAGTTGTTCTTGATAAAGCACTGGTTCACAAATAAACGGGATTTTACAACAGAGTGGTAACATTATTTTAAATGTTAACCCATACATATGCTCATGGGAAACCGAGGCAATAAATAGATCATTTTTAAACTCCCTCCACTCGGATATAAGTATATCAATCTCTAATTCAAGTTGAGAAATTGATTTTTCAATTGGTTTCGGTAATCCAGTAGAGCCTGAAGTAAACAGTATTAATTTGCTATTTTTAAATCCAGAAGCTATTAACTGTTCTTCTGTAATTGTACGATTTTTATCAATTTGGTTGATATCGATGATTTGTTTGCATAAAAACTGTTGATTGGTAAATTTAATATCATCGATTAATAGTGCGTCGTAGTGCTCCTCCATTTCTTTTGGGTGAGGATTTATTAATATAGGTTGCTTACCAGAATAGAGAAGTGCCAATAAACCTGCAATAAAATTAAAACTATCTTGCATGCGTAATGCCCAACGCTTGTTAGGGTGATTATTCAGTACATTAGTTATTTTTAAAACCTGCTTTTTTAACTCACCTATCGTTAAAGGCTGGTTATTTCTAAATGCTACAATTTCATGTTCTTGTCGTAATAGCTGCTTTGACAATAACATTAGTGTTGTACTTTCTGACGTATTAACCATTCTCCCCCCATAAATAAACCAATCAAAATATAGCTAATTAAACCATTATACATAGTCCACCAGTACATGTTATTTATCAAGCAAGTTATTAAAGCTATAGCTCCATTAAAAATAAAAAATAAACACCAATATAATGTAACTTTTCGGATATATAAGATAGCTTCTACAGATAAATTTGCATGTTTTAATCTGGCAAATTTTTCTACCATTGTTTGTGGTTGATATAAGGAGTAATAAAAGGCGATAAAAAATAATAGGTTCACTAATACAGGATAAAAAAGGAGTATTTGATATTTAGCACATAACCAACTCATCAACGCCAAAGATAAACCTATACATGCAATAGTCTTTGCCATCCAGCGCATATTTGAAAATAAATTTGGTAAAGTTATTAGTCGTAAAACAAAAGAAAAAACTAAATACAAAATAGCTAAACTAAACCTATTGTAGTATAAAGATAAGTAAATAATAAAAGGATAGCCGACAAATAAGATATTTGTGATAATATTTATTATTAACTTAACTTTATTTATGTTCATTACTTTGCATTCACTAAGTTATTAATGGCTTCAACAATATCTTGTACTGTTCTGACAGATTTGAATGTTTCGGGATCGACTTTTTTACCAATCTTTTTTTGGAGATGCACAACTAAATCAACAGCATCAATGCTATCAAGATCTAATTCTTCGAACAGTTTAGACTCGGGTTTAATATCTTCTGCCGATAGCTCAAAAAGTTGCACCAGTGCAGATTGGACTTGTTCAAAAATTTGTCTCTTGTCCATGCTAATGTCTCTCCTATTGTTGTTGTGATAATATAAAATTAGCTAATGTTTGAATTGAGTAAAACGCTTTTTTTGTGTCTTCATTTTCTGCAGATAAGACAATGCCGTATTTATTTTTAATAGCAAGACCAAGTTCTAAAGCATCAATTGAATCAAGTCCTAATCCATCACCAAATAATGGGGCTTGAGTGTCAATATCATCTGGCATGATAGCTTCTAAATTTAATACATTAATTATGAGCGTCTTAATTTCATTATGTAGTTTTTCCATTAGTTCTCCTTTCTATTGAGGCTGTTTCAGTTTTTCCAGTTTCAGTAAATACTGAAGTCAAATGCCTTGTTAATCTTCTAGCAGCAACGGTTGTATTGGGGCTGATAAAATCCGCAATTGAGATTTTTTCGCCAACAGTTATATTAAAACAAGCTTTTTTTATTGGTATATCATACCATTTTTGCTTTTTAATAAGACAAGGGGGATCACATTTTATGTGGATGATCCGAATATCTACTTGGCAACGTAATGCGATATTAGCAGCACCTCTTTGCAATTTAATTGGTTTATTTGGTACACTTCTTGTACCTTCGGGGAATATCAATATTCGCCCTCCACCAGCTAATATTTGTTGGCTTTGCGGTAATATTTTTTCTGAATCTGCATTTAAAATGTATCCCGCAGTTTTTATGATACGACTAATAAAGACATTGTTGAGGAGTTCACCTTTAACTAAGCAATCACAACGTGGCATTACCGATGCTAAAAGTACAACATCAAGTAAAGAAGGGTGATTTGCCACAATTAAACAGCCATTGTCTTGTTTGAGTTTTTCAAGTCCATTAAATTGATAATTAATTACGCCTAACGACTTTATTACCCATATAAAAATTTTAAAACTAAGCTGAACACTTCTTTGGGCAATAATGCTTCGTTGGTATTTATTCCAAATGAATATTCTTAACAAGCTAAACCATAATAGTGAAATTATAAAAAAACCACAAAGTCCAAATAATGTAAAGCCCAAAGCAGTAACTAATAAACGCCAATATTGGTTGAGATTATAACGGTATTTTTTCGCTACGAATTTAGTGTCCATTGCCAATCTTGAGCGTTTCCTTGTACTATAAATTGTTTTTGTCTATTCAAATAAGCATGTAAAAAAGCAAGAGATTGCGGATAGTTTGATAGATAACCTTTTGATTTTTTTTCAATGCTTTGACAATTCAATTCATTACCACTTGTTAATATGTACCCAACAGCATAAATTGGAACTAATTGTTTGACATCTGCTTGATAGGGCGCTGGAACAATACCATCAAAATCTATCAATAGTACTTTTTTATTTTTTTGATTTAATAAAGATAATGCTTCTATCAAACCTTGTTGAAAGCTATCATTATGCGCCGATAACGAAGTGATCGGAAATGTTTGATTTGCAATAATTGTTAGTAAACCAGCAGCTGTATTGTGGACAGATAGGGAAAAATCAGTAGGTGAAATCTCATTATTTTGGCTAAGCATAGATAATATTTTATAAGTTCTTTCTAATTCACCATGTCGACTAGTAAAAATGGCTAAATCAACGCTGTTATTGTTTACAAGTTCAAGACCAACTTCAACAGCTAAGCGCGAAGATATACTCATTCGACGCGCTTGCATCATGGGTAGTTTGTTCAATTTAGGTAGAGGTAAACCCCAATCGTGTTTTGATTGTTGTGACCACAAAGCCCACTCATCTTTACTAGATAATCCTGAAGATAAAGCAAACCAATTTTCAATAGAGAAATTCATTTCGTTAATATTTTTAGTTAATTAATTCTTTACTTAACAATATTTTGTAATATTATTTATTATAATTTAATTTAATTTGCTATATATTAATACAATACATTAAAAATTTAAAAAGGCAAGAGATTGACTGAACAAGAAAATGTTAGATATGGGTATCATAAAGATATTTATACTGCTTTAGAAGCAATAACTGAAGCTCAAAAAATCGCATTTTATCCTATCTTTTTTCAAGCAATAATTTGTATGAAAAACAAAGGTATTTTAGCGTGCATAGATCAGGCAGGAAAAATAGGCCTCACTTTTGATGAAATAGCAAAGGAAATTTCTTTATCTTCTTACGCAATTGAACTTTTGTTAGATGTTGGTTTAAGTATGCATGTTATTTATAAAAAAGATGGATACTATATTCTTGGTAAAGTAGGGCATTATTTATTACATGACAAAATGACAGAAATAAACCTTAATTTTACTCAAGAGATCTGTTATCAAAGTATGTTTTATCTACAAGATGCGCTTGAGTCTGGTACCCCTGAAGGATTAAAAGTTTTTGGTGATTGGAAAACAATATACCCTGCATTACAGTCATTGCCAGAAAAAGCTAGAGAAAGCTGGTTCGAATTTGACCATTTTTATTCGGATCACTCATTTCCAATTGCTTTTTCCCATATTTCTTCATTGAAGCCTAAACATATATATGATATTGGTGGCAATACAGGTAAATGGGCTATTTATTGTGCTAAACACTCTCCGGATCTCAAGGTTACATTATTAGATCTGCCTGAGCAAATTGACGTTGCTGAACAAAATGTTAAGCATGCTGGTTTTGCTGATCGCATCGATAGCTATCCAGTTGATTTATTGAATGTAGAAATATTACCTAATAAAGCTGATATTTGGTGGATGAGCCAGTTTTTAGATTGCTTTAGTATTGAACAAATTACCCATATTTTAAAATTGATTCATCTTAGTATGAAAGATGATGCGATAGTATGTATTATGGATCTATTTTGGGATAGGCAGAGTTTTGAGGCCGGAGCATTGAGCTTAAATGCCTCCTCTTTATATTTTACATGTTTAGCAAATGGTAATAGTCGTTTTTATCATTCTAGGGTATTTTATCAATGCCTTAAGAATGCAGGTTTTTATATTGAAAAGGATATCGATAATTTAGGTTATGGTCATACTTTGTTAATCTGTAAAAAATTAATTAGTAATATTTAAATAATAAATAAGGAGCAATCAATGAAATTTTTAAAATATATCGTTAGTGCATTATTACTTCCGTTATTAATAGGATGTGCAAGTAAATATCAAGAGCCTAAAAATATTACCACTCCAGTAAGTGGACTGTCAAAAGAGCAAGTAAAAAAAGCTATTCTAGCTTCTGCTACTAATGGTCGGGCTGCTTTTGGTACATGGAAGATGGATGTTATAGATAGTAATACTATCCGAGGACGTTTATTTAACCGTAAGTTTGAAGCTGTGATAAATATACCTTATTCTGCAAGCAGCTACTCTATTAATTATGTCTCAGTCAGCAACAATTTAAAAAATAGTCATGGTGAAGTTCATCGAAATTATAATCGTTGGATAAATAACCTTGATGCCAAAATTCAAGAAAATATTTTTAAAGCAAAATAAAGCAATTTTTGATCTAATTTGAATATCTCCAATAAGAGATAAACCAAAATATAGTTAATCAAGATTTGTTAATTGAATAATTAAGCTCAATTTGTAAGTTGAGCTTATCTAACTCCAAAACATTTATTTCAGAATTTCTTGTCTTTGATTAAATATTCGCTAAAAAATAATGCTTGTTAACTAATTTTTAACGATAGCATTAATTGTTAAAACTGAATATCTATTAATCTAATTGCGATTTAATATACACCTATATTCATACAAATTGATGGATATGGCTCCATTCTATTACATATCTTTTTCTATTCACAAATCATTATGCTTGAGGACAATTATTATGTTTCAATGGCTTTCAAACTGGATTTTAGATGGACTTAAACACTCACCCGAAATTTTATTATTTTTATCGTTAAGTTTAGGGTATTTAATTGGTGGCATTCGGATGGGTAAATTCCAACTTGGTGGTGTCGCCGGTTCGTTACTCGTTGCCGTTGCGTTAAGTGTTTTTGGTGTGACTATTGACGCCGGCGTTAAAGCAATTCTTTTTGCATTATTTATTTATGCTGTAGGTTATGAAAGTGGTCCTCAGTTTTTCCGCTCTCTGGGTGTTAAAACATTACGCGAAATCTTTTTAGCATTATTTATTGCGGTAGCAAGTTTTGTGACTGTAATAGTATTAGCCAAAATATTTAATTTGGATAAAGGACTTGCCGCAGGATTAGCTGCGGGTGGATTAACGCAATCTGCTATTATGGGTACGGCTTCTGATGCTTTAAGCCAACTTGGTTTAAGTGCAGAAGAGTTAAGCAAAATGCAAGCAAATGTCACCATTGGCTATGCGGTAACTTATATATTTGGTTCACTAGGTGCCATTATTGTGTGCGTCAATATTTTGCCAAAAATCATGGGTAAAGATATTGCCGATGATGCAATTAAGGCGCAGGCTGAACAGCTTCATGGTTCACTTTTGTTGGGTGCTGATCAAAATTTAGCTTTATCAGATATTAGTGGTCGTTTATACCGTATTACAAATAAGATCAATCAAACGGTTGCGCATGTTGAACAAACGGTGAATGGCATCAGTATTGAGCGTATCAAACGTGGTAATAACATTATTGAAGCAACGCCTGAAACAATATTAAAGTCGAAAGATATCATTCTGGTTGTTGGTCACCGTGATGCAATGATCGAGGCGCATGATTTACTTGGTACCGAAGTTAATTCAGCATCAGGTATGGATGTTGTGATGAACAAGCTAGATGTTGAAATGCGAAACAACAAGTATGTGGGACAAAATCTTACGCAAGTGCTCGCTTCTGACGAAGTCATGAAATTAAAACACGGTATCTATCTTGTGGCTATTCATCGTGATGGTCAATCTTTGCCTCTTAATAATGATATTTATTTAAAACTGGGCGATGTAATTACCATTTATGGTGCTGACAGTGATCTTCGTCGTGTTGTTGATAAAATTGGTGCCCCAATTACTAAAAGTGAAAAAACTGACTGGATATTTCATGGGTTAGGACTTGTTGTTGGGCTTATTATTGGTTTAATTGTGATTCGTGTTAGCGATATTCCTATTACATTAGGCGCAGGTGGTGGTGCACTTTTATCTGGCTTATTATTTGGTTGGTACCGTTCTCTTCATCAAACTATCGGTAATATTCCAACTGGTGCCGTGCAACTTTTAAAAGACTTTGGTTTGGCAGGTTTTGTGGCGGTTGTGGGGCTCAGTTCTGGTCTTCAAGCAATTAATACTATTAAAGAACAAGGTTTATCTCTATTTCTAATTGGTGTGGTTGTGACCTTATTACCCATGTTGCTTGCTATCTATTTTGGCAAATATGTGCTTGGTTATAAAAATGTAGCGGTATTTGCGGGTGCTTTAGCTGGATCACGTAGTGCTAATCCTGCTTTTGGTGAAGTACTCAATAAAGCTGGCAACTCAACACCGACCAACTCTTTTGCTATTACTTATGCTTTAGCTAATGTTTTCCTAACTTTATTAGGCCCATTAGTTGTTGCTTTTGTTTAATTGATATATCAAATTAAGGATACAAATGTATGAAAAATAACACACAATATAGTCAATATGCTAATTTAAGTCCTTTTGAATTAAAAGATAACTTAATTAAACTGGCACAAAGTCATACTGATCGCGTAATGTTAAATGCAGGAAGAGGTAATCCCAACTTTCTTGCCACTTGGCCTCGACAAGCTTTTTTTCAACTAGGTGTGTTTGCAACCCAAGAATCCGAAATGTCATTTTCATATTTAAATGAAGGTGTTGGCGGCATGCCAATCAAAGCTGGACTAACAGGACGCTTTGAGCATTTTATTTATCAAAACTATAACACTCCGGGAGTTGCCTTTTTAGGTAAGGCTTTTTCTTATATTCGTGACCAACTTGGGTTGGACAAAAATGCCTTTTTACAAGAGATGGTAGAAGGTATTTTGGGATGCAATTACCCAGTACCTGACAGAATGTTACATTTTAGTGAAGATGTGGTTAAAGCCTATATTTTACAACAAATGGGCGCGCAATATCTGGATCGTGATAATATCGATTTATTTGCCGTTGAAGGCGGCACAGCCGCCATGGCTTATATTTTTAATTCAATGAAAGAAAATGGCTTAATCCAAAAAGGCGATAAAATTGCCATTGGTGCGCCAATATTCACACCTTATCTTGAAATTCCCGAACTCAATGACTATCAACTAGTTGAAGTGTTAATCAATTCTGATCCTAATGCAAATTGGCAGTATCCTGAGTCAGAATTGCGTAAATTAGAAGACCCAGCAATTAAAGCCTTTTTCGTTGTTAATCCATCTAACCCGCCATCAGTTAAAATTGATGATAAAAGTCTAAAAATTATTGCAGATATCGTTCAAAAACGCCCTGAATTGATTATTTTGACCGATGATGTTTATGGTACATTTGCCGATGACTTCCAATCTTTATTTGCGATATGCCCAAAAAATACTATTTTAGTTTATTCATTTTCGAAATATTTTGGTGCGACAGGTTGGCGTTTAGGTGTTATTGCCACAGCACGCGATAATGTCATCGACAAAACGATTAAAGCGTTACCAAGTAAAACCAAACAGATCTTAAATAAACGCTATAGCTCAATTGTTACTGATCCAGAAAATCTAAAATTTATTGATCGATTAGTGGCTGATAGTCGTGCGGTTGCACTAAACCATACAGCGGGTCTTTCAACACCACAACAAGTACAAATGGTTTTATTTGCATTATGCGAAATGATGGATAGCGATCAAAGTTATAAAACGGCTTTAAAATCACTAATCCGACGCCGTGCAGCATCACTTTATCAACATTTAGGTCTTAAACATCAAACAGATGAAAATAGTGTAGATTACTATACGCTAGTGGATCTTGAACATATTTGCCGAGAATTATATGACGATAAATTTGCTAAATGGATCCTCAAAAATAAAAATCCATCTGAAATGTTATTCAGAATTGCTGATGAAGCTGGTGTTGTATTATTACCAGGCAAAGGATTTGCTGTACAGCATCCTTCTGTTCGCGCCTCGTTAGCAAACTTAAATGAATATCAATATGCGGCAATTGGTTTATCAATGCGCAAATTAGCGGAAGAATATTATGATGAGTATAAAGCAAAAAACAAATAGCTAAATAGTTTGACTAATAAACTTATTCCCCAAAACCCTAGTTATCTAGGGTTTTTATTACCCAATAAAAATAGCCCCAATCTAATCATTTATTATCAAAAATAAACAAATTTTCTTACAAAAATCGTTCAGAATAAATTGATTTTATTATATTTTTTGTTTTGGTGTTTTTAAGGAAATGAAGTCGTTTACCAGACAAAGAATCGTTGGACCAAGTGAGGAAATAACTCGGTCAACGATTTTGATGAGTCACGCATTTTTTGAATTTTAGTAGCAACAACAAATCTGTTTGCTATTTTTATGGATTAACTTTAGGACCATAACTCTAGTCTAATATTTTGTTGAGGATAACCATATAGTATTCGTTCTAGATTTTCTTATCACTCTCATGTCGTCAAACGCTATTTTGTTGAGAATTTGTTAGCAACTGTACGGGTTGCTTGCATATTTGCGCTCTTTTTTCACTGGTTCTGGATTAGCTTTAGCGTGAGATTCGGCTTGATTTACATCATAAATACGAACGTCCTTTATGCCGGCATAGATCTTAAAATTACTCACACCATGGCGGTTTAACGCAACACTAATTTCTATTATATTTTTATCTGCGCTTTGGTTATAAACCGCATCGCGATAAAGACCCACCCAGTAATCACAATCTTGTTCAATTTGTCCCGTATCTCTGCTGTCGCTAGGTATCGGTCGTTTATCTACTCTTGATTCAAGATTACGATTTAATTGAGTCAACATAACCACCACGCAATTAAGCTCTTTGGCCAATGCTTTAAGGCCTTTTGTGATTTCTCCATAAGCCAAGTCGTTACGTATATCATTACCTATTTTTTCTTTTTCCATGAGCGTTAAATAATCCACCATTATCATACCTATTTGTCCTTTTTTTCTTGCCATACGTCGAGATTCTGCGCGTATATGTGATAGCGTGATAGCAGGCGTATCGTCAATGTAGATATTATCTAAGTTTGTTAACTTATTTAGATGATGCATAACACGCGAAAATTCTGATTCCGATCTTAGTCCACCGTCATAGAAAATATTGCTGTTTACAGCCGATTCTTGAGCTAGAATATTTTCAAGCATTTGTTCGTTTTGCATTTCTAGAGAAAACATCAATACAGGTAATTTTTCATGTATTGCACAATTACGCGATATGCTGATTGCGAATGTGGTTTTACCCATTTTTGGACGGGCACCAACGACAAATAGCGAGCCACGAACAAGTCCTTTAGGCGATAATTTTTCATCTAGTGCTTTGATCCCAGTTGATAAACCGCGCTCGCTATCTGAATTTTCTAATCGTTTTTCTAATGTTTCGGTCCAATTATCAGCAATTGCTTTTAATGATTTGAGCCCTGCGGACTTGCCTGTTTTGTTATAGTCATCAATTTGAGTAAATAATGTATGAATAGCTGATATTTTGTCGCTAGTAGATAAATTTGATTTCTCAAAAATCATTGCGATACAGTCGTTTAATTTTTGCAATGTGTAACGTTCAATCGCTTTATCTCGAACGATTCTAGCATAAGCGGTGACATTCACCATGAATGGCGTGTTTTTAGATAATTCCGCTAGATAAGCCAAACCACCACAATCTTTCAATGTGCCCTTTGCTTCCATACTGTTTGACAAGGTAATTAGATCAATGGGGTGGTTTTTACGATTTAATTCAAGTATTTCGGAAAAAATAACTTGATGATGTTTGCTATAAAATGATTCTACTTTCAATAAACGGATCACTTTTTGACAACGATCTGATTGAAAATCTAACATCATTGAGCCCAGTACCGCTTGTTCAGCGACTAAGTCATGTGGAATTACGTTCATAGTGTACCCTCCACAACTTTCAAATATGTACTCGGTTTTATGATGTAATCAAAATCAGCACGCCATCCTCTGTCGTTTTTGCCAAGGTAAAACGGTTTAGCCTGATCTACAAAATCATAAAAATAATTTGCCAAGTTCTGGAATGTTGGTGGTTCAAGCTCTTTGAGTAATTTCTTCACTGCATTTTTTCGTGCAGTGGTCATTTTTTGAATTTGTGGTAATCTGTGTTCTACAGCATCGTTGTATGCATCCATAACCAAATCAAAATCAATATAATTTTTTTTTGTAGTATTGTTTTTTATCGTGTCTTTTGTAGAGTGACTTTTTTTGTCACTGGTGGTAGTAGCATTTTTTGTCACTGGTTCCATACATTTTTTGCTACCAGTAGCATTTTTTGTACCTGCATTTTTTGCTACTGGTTCTGCCGTTTCCAACACTAATGAATATTCAGTAATTTCACCATTATTTTTAATTGCATTGACTAAACCTAAATTTATCAATTCAGATAGAGCAGCATAAACAGTTCGCTTGTCTTTTATCCCTAAATATTGCATAAATTGAGATATACTGATTTTATCGCTCGCTTTGCCCCATCCCGTAGTTTTGCGAGTAATGAGCAAATAACAACGTAATGCATTGGCAGACATGTTAGCCATTAGCTCATCAATTACAACGTTGGGAACTTGAAATGAGTTAGATATAAAATTGCGCATTAATCATCCTTCATCGAATACTTAGCAAATTTTTACTTTTTCTGTAAACTAATTTATTGCTAATATTGAACCCTGCTTGTTTTAAATTATAAGTACGCGCACTCAGGTTTAGTGTTTTTTAGTTTTTAGGGGACTTATGTGCGCCTCAAATTAGCTAAAAAAGATGGCTTATATTTTGCTCAATTCTTTTTTGTTTAACTCGTTCCCCCATTGCCATATTTGTCCTTATTAAATATCAACAGTTATAACTGTATTAAATAACAGTTTGTACTGTTTGTCAAATACAGATTTATCTGTATTATTTTTTTAACACAATGGAGACTTTTAAAATGAATAATCTTGGTCAACGAATCCGAGCCAGACGAGAAGAATTAAATTTAACGCAGGAACAAGTAGCTTCGCAAGTTGGAATAAAACAACAATCTTATCAAGCGATTGAAAGTGGGGATGTAAAAAAACCTCGCTATTTATATGAAATATCTGTTGCTCTTAAATGTGATATGGCATGGCTCTTAAGCGGGAAAGAGAAAGAAGTAAAAAATATAGAATCCATAAATCTAAAGGCTCGCCAAG